>DATLMT010000168.1:0-5227 GCA_035537135.1 Burkholderiaceae bacterium
CTTCGAACGTGCCCGACGTGCGCCAGCGGCCGGCACTGAGCTGAACTTCCACCGCGGAAAATTGCGTGCCGCGCGCGTCGAAGCGCGCCGGACCGAAAGCGACTGCGCCGGGTGCGACCGAGATCGGCGCAGGCTCCGAAAGTCGCAACTCAAGCGGCTTGCCGCTTTCGGCAGTGACTAACGATCCGCGCCACGCGTAGGTTCGATCTGCTCCGGCGCGCCACCCGCCGCTTGCCACCAGACGCACCGGCTGCTTCGATAGCGTCGTGCCACTCAACTCCAGCTTGTGCTCTGACGTGACGCCGCGCACGACCAGCGTTGCGCTGGAAAGCGACGCGTCCGGATCCGGCGCGCGATGCCCGGTGAGATTCACGGTGACAGCGAGGGCCGCGCTGGCCGCTGTGCCACCAGAAATTGACGCACTCAGGCTATCGATCGTTTGGCCATTGGCGAATTTCAGATCGCTTGCGGAAATTTCCGCACGCAACTGCGGTGCCGAGTAATCTCCGCTCGCGCTACCACGCGCGATGACACCCCCGGACGTGCGCGGCACGATCTCCGCCAGTTGCGGCGCGATCAGCTCGAACGTCAGCTCGCGTCCGGCACCCAGACCTCCCCGCGCCGTCAAGCGAGCTGAGCGCGAAGCGACGTTGACGTCGACGTCGATGCGCTGATCCGCCAGCGCGATCGTTGCACGGCCGTCGAGCGCACGTCCCATCAGCTGGCTGTCGGTGAGTGCGATCTCTGCGCGGCCGATCGTGGGCTTGAACCGCGCATCGAGCTCGACACGACCATTGAGTCGTGTCTCAAGCCCTTTGATCAGACGGGCGAGGTCGAGCTTGTCAAACGTGCCTTTGATGCGCGCGGCATAGCCCCCGTGCAATTCCACACGGCCTGCAAGCTCTGCACCACCGTCGGCGAGACGCAGTCGCGCGGTCTCAATGGTCAGGATCTGATCGCGTAGCAGCAGATTGAAGTCTGCGGCAAGCGGAAGGTTTTTAACTCCACCGACGGCAATCGCACTGTCGGTGCGCAACGACCCGGTGAATCGCTGTGTCTGATTCATCAGCGAGTAGTTCAGTGTGCCGTCGATACGAGTCGGGGCAGCCGTCGAATAGATCGCCGACGCATCGATGCCGGTCAACGCAAGCTTCGCGTTAACTCCGTTGGCTGACGACCACGTCAATCCACCGCTCGCAGCGCCACGAGTGCCCTCGACACGCTGCAATGCGAGTATCAGTGTGTCGGCCGACCACGTCAGCGAGCCGTGCGCCGAGCGCACGGGAATGCGCTGCTTGTCGATCGGTCCAGCGTCCAGATTCTCGATCGAAAACGGCCCGTCGAGACTGAAGCCCGGCGCGGTGGTCACGGGCTTCAGGTCGGCCCGGCCTCGGAGCCGCATCATCGGTGCTCCGTCGAACCATGCGGCAGGATTGAAGTGCGCGATGTCAGCGTTCAACTGCGCAAGCGGCACAGGAGCAAAAGGCGTCAAGCGCGCAGTGGCCTGTGCGCGCGCGTCGGGGCTGTCAGCGTTGATTTCGACGAACGCGTCCAGCAAGGTTCCGCTCGCGCTGATCTGCGCCTTTACGCCGTGCTCGCGCAGCGTCGATGCAATTTGCGCTTCGGCGCGGAGAGCGAAGGGGCTGCGCGCGTCGACGCGGCCATTCAATGCGATGCCGCTAGGCCCATATTGAAATGCACTCCGCTCGATCAAAATCTCATCGGCGTTCAGACGAATATCGGCGGCGATGTTTTTTGCAGTGTTTGGTGTGGCGCCGCGCGCGCCGAACTGCAGCTCGCTGATGTTCAGGTTGCGTACTCGCAGGTCCAGCGGAGACGCGAGCGTCGCCGGGGGTGCGGCGGGCTCGCCGCTGGGGATGTAATCGAAAGTTGCGCTGCGAGCTGTGACGCGCTCGAAGTCGAATACACGCCGCCGCCAGTGCATCTGGTACGGCTGGACCGCGACGTCTGCCGCCTGCAACGACCACGTCGGGCCTCTTACGGACAACGTGCCGGCGGTGAAACCATCGCGCAGCGACCCCGAAACATCGGTTACCGCAACTGATGTATTCAGTCTTGAATTAAGTAGCACGACGAAGCGCAACCCGCTGCTCGTCGTGTACATCCACCATAGAAGGGCGGAAGCTGCGACAACGATCAGCACAGCGCCAACAAAAATTCCGAGGACCGCGGTCTGCCACCGCGGGCGACGGGTTATCGCGGGCGAGGATTCGTTCATTGCGTCTAGAACGCGATCGCGACCGAGAAGTGCAATCGAAACTTCTTCTCGCGTTCGCCATAAGCGACGTCAACCGCGAGCGGCCCAGCCAGCGTGCGCCAGCGCGCACCCATGCCAATGCCCACCGCCGGATCGAGTTTTCCGAATGAATCCGCGGCGTCGCCGACGTCAACAAATCCAGCAATGCCCCAGTTACCGCCCCAGCGCTGCAGCCAGTGAACGTATTCGGCCGACGCCAGCGCGAGCGCGCGACCGCCGACCGTGGCACCGCCGCGCTTGACGCCGAGGCTTTCGTAGTCATACCCGCGCACAGTCGTCGAGCCGCCGGTGCGGAACAGAAAGCGGGTGGGCACGATGTCCGCAGTATCGACTTTGACCCCGCCCAGTTCGCTGCGAAGGATCAAAACGTCGCGCGAGCCGATCGGTACGTACTGCAAGATCCTTCCGTAGCCGCGCACAAACGTTTCATTGAATTTCGTGCCGCTCGAGCCCACTGTTCCTTCCAGCTCGATCACATTGCCGCGGCGCGGATTGATGATCTCGTCGACGTCGCGCCGGATCCACCGATACGTTGTCGACAGCGTATCGAGCTTGATCAGCGGCTCGAGCGGCGTTTTGCGCTCTTCGTGCTCGAAGTTGACGCCCCACTTGGTTTCGATATGGCGCGCAGCACGTGTGCCTCGCAGGCGTGCGCGGGCAGCTCCAACGCTCCAGCGCTTGACGCGCAGCTCTTCGACGTCCGAATCTTCGACCAATGCGCCCACGCTGTCGCGCGCGCCATTCGGCTTCGGCGGCAGCAACAGATCGACGTAACCGAAGCCGCCGTTCTGATCGATGCGCACGCCACTCTGCAATGCATACGGGCGCCCAAAAGTGAGCGATTGACGGTATGCAAGCTCGAGGTGTGCGCCCGTGTTGGAGGCAACACCTACGCCGACACTGAAGCGCTTGGTGCGCGATTCGCGCAGCACCAGGCGCAGTGGTGCGTTGTCGGGATGAGCGGGGTCGAGATGCAGAGAAGCCAGCACCGATGAGAAATACGGCGTTTCCTCGAGCGCCTGCTGGAACTCGATCAGTTTTGCGCGATCGAAACGCTCACCCACTTTGAATGGGTTGTAGCGCTGGACGAGCTTGGCGTCGTACCGCTCGAGCCCGGTAATCTGCAGCTCGCCGACGGTGTATGCCGGGCCACTATCGATCTGGACGCTCAGCGCTGCGGTGGCATCGTCGGCATTTACCTTGGCTTCCGAATCGACCAGTTTTGCGCCCGCGAAATCGCGAGCCTGCACGGCAGCCAGCAACTGTGTTTTGGCTGTTTCCCACTGCGGCGATCGAAACGGCACGCCGACCGGCAGAGGCCACTCTGCGCGCAGCGCGGCGGCGCGATCACTAAAGCGCGGATCGTTAAGTGCGCCGGTAAATTGCAAATCGAGCGCACCCACGGTGGTCCGGCGCCCGAGTTCCACGATAAGTCGGTAACGCGCGCCGCCGCCGGGCGGAACCACCGGCTCGAAGCGTAAAACGGGGTTGAAATAGCCTTCTGTCGCAAGCACTTCTGTCACTGCGCGCTCGGCCCGCCGCAGCTCCCGCTCCTCATCGGCTTCGTCGGCTTCGGGTCCAATCGTGAAGCGCGCCAGCGCGTCAGCGATCAGGCCTGCCAGCGGCGATGGCAATGATGTGCCAGGCGTCACGATCGGCTGCGTTGCCTGTCCCGATGCGACGATCGGCCAGGCGAGGGTGATGGCTAGAAACGCAGCCGATAGTTGACGTTGCACAGTGAGAGCAAGTTTGGGTCGCCGATGCTAGCAAGGCTGACGCCCCAAGCGCTTGATTCGTTGACCGTAGACCCAAAATACCGCATGACCCCGATCCGAATTCGCTTTAATTTGAACTAGACATGCGTCTCGACAAACTCACCACCAAGTTCCAGGAAGCGCTGGCGGACGCGCAATCGATAGCGGTCGGCCATGACAATGCGTATATCGATCCGTCGCATGTGCTGCTCGCGATGCTGCGGCAAAGCGACGCCGCCGCCCGATCGCTGCTGCAACGTGCCGGCGTCAATGTTGCCGCGTTGACGCAAGCACTTGACGGCTTGATCAAGCGCCTGCCGCAGGTGCAGGGCGGCGACCAGCAGGTTCTGATCGGCCGCGAGCTGAATGCGCTGCTGAACGCGACGGACAAGGAGGCACAGCGGCGCGGCGACAGCTTCATTGCCAGTGAAATGTTCCTGCTCGCTGTGGCGGACGACAAGAGCGAGCTCGGCCGCCTCGCGCGCGAACATGGGCTGGCCAAGAAGTCGCTTGAAGCGGCAATCGACGCCGTGCGCGGCGGCGCGCAAGTCGATAGCGCGGAAGCCGAAGGCCAGCGCGAGGCCCTCGACAAATACACCATCGATCTGACTGAGCGCGCGCAACAGGGCAAGCTCGATCCGGTCATCGGTCGCGATGACGAGATCCGCCGCACGATTCAGATTCTGCAGCGGCGCACGAAGAACAATCCGGTGCTGATCGGCGAGCCGGGCGTCGGCAAGACCGCAATCGTCGAAGGTCTGGCGCAGCGCATCGTTAACGAGGAAGTGCCCGAGACTCTGAAGGGCAAGCGGGTGCTGGTGCTCGATATGGCCGGTTTGCTCGCTGGTGCCAAGTATCGCGGCGAATTTGAAGAGCGGTTAAAGGCCGTGCTGAAGGAAGTTGCCGCCGAAGCCGGCCGCATCGTGCTGTTCATTGACGAGATGCACACCATCGTCGGTGCCGGAAGAGCCGAAGGCGCGATCGACGCGGGCAATATGCTGAAGCCTGCGCTTGCGCGTGGGGAGCTGCATTGCATCGGCGCGACCACGCTGAACGAGTATCGCAAGTACATTGAAAAAGACGCCGCGCTCGAGCGTCGCTTTCAGAAAGTGCTGGTGGGCGAGCCAAGCGTCGAAGCAACCGTTGCGATATTGCGCGGACTGCAGGAGCGTTACGAGCTGCACCATGGCGTCGA
>DATLMT010000169.1:0-3000 GCA_035537135.1 Burkholderiaceae bacterium
TTGATGTTTGCGCCGATCTCTGGCGAAACACGAACGACTGTTCCGTCCGACAGGGTCACCGTGACAGCGGAAGATGCTGGGGCCACGTTGTTCGCCGCTGAATTGTCCAACGTGGCATCGCGGCAGGCGCCGGCTTCCCGCACGCGCTCGCGTACCTCGGGCGCAACAGAGGCACAAGAAAACGACTGTGCCGTGGCCGCGGTCGCGCCGAGCAGCAGGGTTGCGGTCAGCAGCAATGAAATCTTGGCTCGCAATAGGGGCTCTTTGTCGGTTGCGTGCAGGTAACTGGTGGCTGTGGCTAGGTCGCTAATCGCGTTCGTCGCTGACGATCGCATCGATGCAACTCAACACGTGAGCTTCGGCGTTCAGTGTCGGCCTTGAGTGTATGACAGTGCCTCTACGACGTCAGTGCCGCAGGGGCCCGAAGTCCGCATGCACAAGCTTGAACGTGACAAAGACTTGCCTAAATCGACCGCGCGCCTTCATGCAGTGCTGATAGTTGCTGCCTAAGTTGATCGATCGATCGCGCAGGTAACTGGCAACTGCCGTGCTGACAAAGGTATAGCTCTGAAGTCGTGCGTGCGGCAAGCAGCGGCAGCGAATCGGGCGGGCCAGTCACAAACGTCACTAGCGGAGCCAACTCGTTTCGCGCCAAGACGCCTAGTTGGTCGACGTTGGCGTTCGCGGGCATGGCCAGATGCGCTCCACTTTCATTGAGCAAATGGGCATGCAACAGCGCGGGCGCCGCTTCGGGCGCTTGCGCCAGTAATCCCATTTGTCGCTCTATCCCCTGTTGGGCGATATCAACCCATTCGCTGCGGTCGTACACGCCGGCCAGCCGCAGCAGCAGTTCACAAGCTGCGGCCGTCCCGCTTGGCACTGCGCCATCGAACGTTTCGCGCGCGCGCATTGGCAATAGACCCGGTTCGCTGTCATAAAACCCTTCGTTACTGTCGTAGAAGCGGTCGATCATCTGAACAGCGAGCTGCTGCGCCGACTGTAGCCATTGCAATTCGCCCGTTGCAGCATGCAGCTCCAGCATTCCAAGGCCAACCTGTGCGTGATCGGCAAGATAACTTTCCGGTCGTAATGTCCCGTCTCTCCACGCGTGATGTAGCCGCCCATCGCGGCTCATGGTGTCGACCAAGAACAGCGCAGTCTGTCGGGCACATTCAATTAGATCGGGGCGAACCAATAATCGCCCCGCCTCAGCCAGCGCGCGTAACGCAATGCCGTTCCAGTCGGCAAGCACTTTGTCATCGGTGATCGGCCAGACGCGCTGTGACCGCACCTCGTACAACCGGTCACGCACCGATCGTTCCCATTGCGCGAAGGCGTTCTCGGACAGTCCAAGCAGCGCGCGTACTGACTCGGGATCGCGGCGCTCGAGAACATTCAACCCATGTTCCCAATTGCCGGATTCGCTGACGCCGTACAAGCGAAGTGTTGCGTCAGCATCAGATCCCAGAACCGCACGCAACTGCTCAGCCGTCCATACATAGAACTTGCCTTCGACACCTTCGGAGTCCGCATCCTGGGCGGAGCTGTAAGCGGTAGGCGCAAACGACGGATGCATTTCGCGCTGCATCCACGCAATCGTGTCCTCGGCGACGAAGCGCAGGCGCTCGTCGGACGTCAGGCGATAGGCCCCGACGTAGATGCGTACGAGTTGGGCGTTGTCGTACAACATCTTCTCGAAGTGCGGCACATGCCAGCGCTGATCGGTCGAGTAACGTGCAAAACCACCGCCGACATGGTCATACATGCCGCCCGCCGCCATCGCGTGAAGAGTTTGCGTGAGCATCGCGCGCGCTTCGCTACTTCCAACCACCGCCAGACTCAATAGATATTGCAGCAGCGGCGCTTGGGGAAATTTCGGCGATGTGCCGAAGCCGCCATGCGTCCGATCGAAGCGGCGCATCAATTGCGACGTCGCCTTTGTATGGATGTTGTCAACCGTCGCACGTCGCGGCACGCTGCCCCCGCGCACGTGTTCAAGCAATTCCCGTGCGGTTTGCTCGACATCTGTGCGCCGCTGCGTCCAAGCGTCTCGCACCCCACGCAGCACGTCGGCGAACGAGAGCATTCCATGCTTTGCTCTTGGCGGAAAGTAAGTGCCGCCATAAAAGGGCTTCAAGTCCGGCGTCAAAAACATGTTGAGCGGCCACCCCCCATGGCCGCTCATTGCTTGGAGCGCACTCATGTAAACGTGATCGACATCGGGCAGTTCTTCGCGATCTACCTTAATGGCGACGAACCCTTCTGCGAGCTGGCCGGCAATAGCGTCATCCTCGAAGCTTTCACGCTCCATCACGTGACACCAGTGACAGGTGGCGTATCCGATCGATAAAAAGATCGGCTTGCCCTCGCTGCGCGCTTTTGCAAAAGCTTCTTCGCCCCAGGGATACCAATCAACCGGGTTGTGCGCATGCTGCAATAGATAGGGGCTCGTTTCATGGGCGAGCCTGTTTGATGAACGCGTGGCGGCAGTCATCTAGGCATCGCCTCCGCGCTCGTCGCGCTTGCGCTGGGAGTTATCGCCCGCACGCCATCGTTCTCACTCATTCGCCGCAGCATGTTGTTCGGCTCCAGCTCGTAGCTCCACACCTCGGTGAGCTGCCGCCCGTTGAGATTCAGCGAACCGCGCAGCGCGAGCGGCTTGTCTGCGGCGGACCGGGCGAGAATGGACAAGCGCCAAAAGCCTGTGGCGTCGATGCGCTCGACCTGATGCTCGAGGATCGTCGTACCTTCGCGTGAACTAATTGCCGCAGAGAGCGGTGCATCCGCATTCAGCTTGTCCAGGTGCGCGCCTGTGAAATCGACGATGAAGCGATAGTGGCCAGCCCGTGAGCTGGCGTCGATGACGTCGCGACCAACGAACGTATTGACGACCCGACCGAGTTTCGTCTGCGCAATCGCCGAACCGCCGAAGCTCAATCGATACTTCATTTCGAGCTTTGTCCCGCCGTCAACGGCACCCGGTGGGGACCAGAACGCGAC
>DATLMT010000170.1:0-4699 GCA_035537135.1 Burkholderiaceae bacterium
CAGGGCCAAGTTTGAAGGTTCACAAGGACAGGGCGAGCGTCTTGACACTCGTCCCTGTAGTTTCCAATTTTCCAAGCGTTAGTCGTGCGCGCGCTGATCACCGACTACGACTTTCCAGATATAGCGCTCGAGCGCGAGATCTTTGGCAGTGGCGGCGTCGATCTCGTCGAGGCGCAGTGCAGGAGCGAGGACGATTTGATCGCCGCGGCGCACGAGTGCGACGCACTGTTGCTGCAATACGCCCCGGTGACTGACCGCGTGCTGGCTGCACTACCGCGTCTCGGACTTGTCAGCCGTTATGGCGCCGGTTTCGACACGATTGATACAGAAGCATGCCGCCGCCATGGCGTATGGGTGGCCAATTCGCCTGACTACGGAGTCGGTGAGGTCGCGACGCATGCGCTCGCAATGACGCTGGCTTTGATCCGTCACCTATTGATCTATGACCGCGATGTCAAAGCGGGCCGCTGGCACTATTTGTCTGCCGGCGAAATCCGCCGTGCGAGCTCGATGACGGTCGGGATACTCGGTCTCGGGCGCATCGGGAAGCGCTATGCGGCATTAGCACGCGAGTGTTTTGCGCGCGTGATCGCGTGCGATCCGTATCTGCGCGATTCCGACTTTCCGCCTTATGTACAGCGTGTTGGTTTGCCTGAGCTGTTTGGGCAAGCCGATGCGATCTCGCTGCATGTTCCGCTGAACCACGAGACGCGCAACATCGTCAATGCATCTTTACTGGGCGCGCTAAAGCCAGGCACCGTATTGATCAACACCGCGCGCGGTGGCGTGATCGACATCGATGCATTGTTCGCTGCCCTCGACGACGGCAGGCTCGACGGCGCGGCGCTCGACGTACTGCCGAACGAACCCATCGCGCCGGAGCATCGGCTGGCGCAGCATCCACGTGTACTGTTGACCCCTCACGCGGCTTTTTATTCGTGCGAGTCCGAAGTGGAATTGCGCCGTAAGGCCGCATTAAATATTGTGCAATGGGCGGCGACCGGCCGGCCGACGTATCCGGTAGTACAAGGGTCAAAGAGCCCGAGATAAGAAAAACTAAGGGAGACAGCCTCTGATGGCGCAAGTCGCAATTCGCAAGGTCGAAAAATCGTTCGGTACGACGCGCGTGCTTCACGGCGTTGATGTCGATGTTGCCGACGGCGAATTTGCAGTGCTGGTAGGTCCGAGCGGCTGCGGCAAGACGACGTTGCTGCGCATGATTGCCGGGCTGGAAGAAATCAGCGCTGGTGAGATCGCTATCGGTGGACGGGTTGTCAATCGAATGCAGCCGAAAGAGCGCGATATCGCGATGGTGTTTCAGAATTACGCGCTGTATCCGCACATGACCGTGCGCGACAACATGGCGTTCAGCATGAAACTCGCACACGCGAAGGTGGGCGATATCGAACAGCGCGTGCAGAAGGCTGCGCAGATCCTTGGGCTGGCTGCCTTGCTGGATCGCTACCCGCGACAGTTGTCCGGCGGCCAGCGGCAGCGCGTTGCGATGGGCCGCGCGATCGTGCGCGATCCACAAGTGTTCCTTTTCGACGAGCCGTTGTCGAATCTGGATGCGAAGCTGCGGGTGCAGATGCGAACTGAAATCAAGGAGCTTCATCAGCGATTAAAAACGACGTCGGTCTACGTCACGCACGATCAGATCGAAGCGATGACGATGGCTGACAAGATCGTCGTGATGAATGCCGGCCGAGTGGAGCAGATCGGCGACCCGCTCGAGCTCTACGACAATCCGGCCAATCAGTTTGTCGCAGGATTCATCGGATCGCCGGCGATGAACTTTCTCACCGGCAAGTCCGTGCGCGCGAACGGCAGCCTCGCGATCCGGCTGGACGACGGCACCGTGCTGCCGGCACGCGACGCGCCGGCGATGGACGAAGGTCGCGAAGTCACGCTCGGCGTACGGCCGGAGCATCTCGCAGTCGCCGCTGACGGCGTTGCCGCGAAGGTCGTCGTCGTCGAGCCCACCGGTGCCGACACGCAGGTGCTTGCGACGATCGCAGGTCACGCGGTCATCGCGGTCGATCGCGAGCGGCACACATTCCGACCCGGTACCAGCATCGGCTTGAAGCCGACGCGTACGTTTCTATTCGATACGTCCACTGGCGCGCGTCTGCGCTAGGCCGAGGCGGAACGACGAGAGAGGACATGCGTTGACCGCCCTCGATCGGCTGCAAAACAATCGCAATCTGCTGGGCCTGCTGTTTATGGGCCCAGCGGCCGTGATCCTGCTCGTCTTTCTGACCTACCCGCTCGGGCTCGGTGTCTGGCTCGGGTTCACGGACACCAAGATCGGACGCTCCGGCGAGTGGATCGGCATCGAGAACTTCGAATCGCTGTTTCAGGATTCGGTGTTTTGGCTGTCGGTGTTCAACACCGTCTTCTACACAGCGATTGCCAGCGTAATCAAGTTTGCGCTCGGGCTCTACCTCGCGCTGCTGTTGAACCGCAACATCGTCTTCAAGTCGATGATTCGCGCGATCATGCTGCTGCCGTTCATCGTGCCGACCGTGCTGTCGGCGATCGCGTTCTGGTGGATCTTCGACGCCCAGTTCTCGATCATCTCCTGGGCGCTGAAGCAGATGGGGTTGATCGACAAATACATCAATTTCCTTGGCGACCCATGGAACGCGCGGTTTTCGGTGATCGCTGCCAACATATGGCGCGGCATACCGTTCGTCGCCATCTCGCTGCTCGCAGGCCTGCAGACGATTCCGGTGTCGCTGTACGAGGCAGCGACGCTCGACGGCGCGAACCGCTGGCAGCTCTTCCGCTACGTCACCTATCCGCTGCTCACCCCGATCATCGCGGTAGTCATGACGTTCTCGGTGCTCTTCACGTTCACCGACTTTCAGCTCATTTACGCGATCACGCGCGGCGGGCCCGTCAACGCGACCCACCTGATGGCAACGTTGTCGTTCCAGCGCGCGATTCCTGGCGGACAACTCGCCGAAGGCGCGGCGATTGCGACCGCGATGATCCCGTTCCTTGTCGCCGCGATCCTGTTCAGCTGGTTCGGGTTGCAGCGCAGGAAGTGGCAACAGGGCGGAGGCGATTAGATGATGCTCGCGACGAAAACCGCGGACGAAGGAGGCATGGGCTATCTCGAGTCGCTGCCGCGTCGGCTCGTGACGGTCTACGCACCGCTCGCGGTGTTCCTGTTCGTGCTGCTGTTCCCGTTCTATTGGATGACGATCACGACGTTCAAAGGCAAGGACGAGCTCTTTGACTACACGCGCTTCAGCCCGTTCTGGGTCTCCAATCCGACGCTCGACAACGTGAAAAAGCTGCTGTTCGACACGAGCTATCCGGAGTGGCTGTGGAACACGATGCTGATCGCGGTGGTCTCGACGTTCCTGTCGCTCGCGGCGAGCGTGTTCGCGGCCTACGCGATCGAACGGTTGCGATTCAGGGGGGCGAAGTACGTCGGCGGCGCGATCTTCCTCGCCTATCTGATTCCACCGTCAATCTTGTTCATTCCGCTCGCGACGATGGTGTTCCGCTTCGGCATCTTCGACACAAAGCTCGCGCTGATTCTGACCTACCCGACGTTCCTGATCCCGTTCTGTACCTGGCTGTTGATGGGCTATTTCCGCACGATTCCGCTCGAGCTCGAGGAGTGCGCGTTGATCGACGGCGCCTCGCGCTGGCAGATCCTGACGCGCATCACGCTGCCACTCGCGGTACCAGGGCTGATCTCGGCCGGTATCTTCGCGTTCACGTTGTCGTGGAACGAGTTCATCTACGCGCTGACGTTTATCTCTTCTTCGGAAGTCAAGACCGTACCGGTAGGCGTGCTGACCGAGCTCGTCGAAGGCGACGTCTACCATTGGGGCTCGCTGATGGCTGGCGCGCTGTTCGGTTCGCTGCCGGTCGCGATCTTGTATTCTTTCTTCGTTGAGCACTACGTTGCGGGCATGACCGGTGCAGTGAAGGAATGAGCGTGATCACCGCCCAGCAAGTCGAGCAATACCGGCGCGATGGCTACTGCATTGTCGAGAACATCGCCGATGCGACGACGCTCGCGCGCATGAAGGCGGTCCTCGCAGATCTGGTCGAGCGCTCGCGCGCGGTCAGAGCGCACGACGACATCTACGATCTCGAGCCCGGCCACAGCAGCTCTGCGCCCCGCGTGCGCCGCATCAAGAAGCCGACCAACGTCGACCGCGTGTTCGCCGAGCTGGTGCGCTCGCCCGCGATGACGGCGGTGCTGCGTGCACTGCTCGGCCCGGCGGCGCGGCTGCACGGCTCGAAGCTCAACCTGAAGTCCCCCGAGTTCGGCTCGCCGGTTGAGTGGCATCAGGATTGGGCGTTTTACCCGCACACCAACGATGACGTGCTCGCGATCGGCGTGATGCTCGAGGACATCGACCTGGACAACGGGCCGATGCTGATCGTGCCGGGTTCGCACCGCGGCCCGACCTACGATCATCATGCAGACGCGGGCTACTTCTGCGGCGCGATCGACCCGGCGAAGGCCGTCGGCGTGGATTTCGCGTCGGCAGTCCCGGTGGTCGGCAAGGCAGGCGCCGCTTCGTTCCATCACGTCCGCGCAGTCCATGGCTCCGGACAGAACACCTCGACGCGGCCACGACCTTTCCTCCTCTACGAAGTCACCGCCGCCGACGCCTTTCCGCTGATGGGTGTGTCCGATTGGGGCGACTTCCATGGCCGGATGCTGTAC
>DATLMT010000171.1:0-2058 GCA_035537135.1 Burkholderiaceae bacterium
ACTGTGATTTATGCTGGCAACAACTCGTAACCGCTTCGCGATCCACGTGCCGAAAATGCTGCTCGCACTTGTCGGTGCCGTTGCGCTCTCATCGTGCGCCACGAAGCAGCAGCCACAGCTTTTCAGTGAGCAGCAAAATAAGCGTGACTCGGCCCTGCCGTGGACTGAGCAGAAGAAGTGGGAAACGCAAGGGCAGTTCGGACCGATGGCCGAACGCATGGGCGGCCAGGGTAATCACTAAATCCACATCCCGGTTGGGATGACGGCATTCTTCGGCACGACCACGATCCCGTCGCGAATGAAGTAATTTTCGCCGTCGTAGTTCGACGGCTTCCCCTCGGGCGTGATCACCACGCCGTCAGCGATGCGCGCGTTCTTGTCGATGATCGCGCGATCCACCACGCAATTGCGGCCGACGCCCATCGCGGGTAATCCCCGCGGCACGGCCGCCGGATCGGTTTCGTAGTAATCCGCGCCCATCACAATGCTGTTGCGAATCGTCGCGCCGGTCTGGATCGAACTCCGCACGCCAATCACCGACCGCTCGATGTGCGCATCGGTGATGATGCAGCCATCGGCGATGATCGCCTGGCGCAGTGACGCGCCGTTGATCTTGCTGCCGGGGAGGAACCGCGGGTGCGTATAGATCGGCGCGGACGCGTCGAAGAAGCTGTATTGCGGCAGCAGGTCGGTGAGATCGAGGTTCGCCTCGTAAAACGCGCGCACGGTTCCGATGTCTTCCCAGTAACCGTTGAAGATGTACCCGCTGACGTTCCGCTCGGTGATCGCGTGCGGGATAATATGCTTGCCGAAATCGACCATCGCGTGGTCCTCGAGACACGAGACGAGCACGTCGCGATTGAAGACGTAAATGCCCATCGATGCCTGATACAGCTCGTCGTCCGCGGCGGCTCCGATCGAGGACAATAGGTCCGGCTTGAGCCGTAGTTCCGGCAGGACGGATTCATCCTTCGGCTTTTCGACGAAGCGCACCACGCGGCGGCCGCTGTCGCTTTGCATGATCCCAAAATCGGCCACCTGCTCGCGTCGCACCGGCTTGATCGCTAGCGTGATCTCAGCACCGGATTCGATGTGCTGCTGCAGCAGCTCGCGAAAATCCATCCGGTAAAGCTGATCGCCGCTCAGGATGATGTAATAATCGAACGGCCGCTCGAGGAAGTAACGCATGTTCTGCCGCACGGCGTCGGCAGTGCCTTGATACCACTCCGAGCCTTCGGGCGTTTGCTGCGCCGCGAGGATGTCGACAAAACTGCGCGAGAAGTTGTCGAACTTGTAGCTCGCCTGGATGTGGCGGTGCAGCGACATGCTGTTGAACTGCGTCAGCACGTAGATCGACCGCAGTCCGGAATTGAGGCAGTTGCTGATCGGGATGTCGACCAGCCGGTACTTTCCTCCGAGCGGCACCGCCGGTTTCGCGCGGTCTTTCGTCAGCGGAAACAAGCGCGTCCCTGCACCGCCGCCCATGATGACTGCGAGCGTGCGCTGCGTTACGGTCGGCGGAAGTGCTGCGCGGCGGGAAGCACCAGGCGAGTCGGAGGGCAGTTGGCCGGCGGATTGCACGACGTATTAAGTCGCGATGTCCGCCTGCGGAGCAACTCTTTTAGCCGCAACGCGGAGCGCGCGGGGGCGCAGCTTTGTTGCGCCGCAGACGCGTTGGTGTCACGATCAATTTCTATGTGCGGCATTGTCGGTTACGTCGGGCGCTCGGAAGCAGCGCCCATTTTGCTGGACGGTTTGCGGCGGCTTGAATACCGCGGCTACGACTCGGCCGGCGTCGCGATCATCGATGGCGACAACGTCGCGACGCGGAAGTGCGCGGGGCGCATCGCTGATCTCGGCAAGCTGATGGCCGAGCGCACTCCGGCGGGCACGTACGGGATCAGCCACACGCGTTGGGCAACACACGGCAAAGCGACCGATCAAAACGCGCACCCGCACTTCGATGCGAGCGGCAAACTCGCGCTCGTCCACAATGGGGTGATCGAGAATTACCAGGCGCTGAAGGACGAGCTCGTGCGCGGTGGCGACAACGGCTTC
>DATLMT010000172.1:0-10573 GCA_035537135.1 Burkholderiaceae bacterium
TGGCGAGCCAAGTGCCAGGCGCGCGGATGCAAGCTCGAGAAACGCGGGACGGAAGTCGTGGCCCCATTGCGAAATGCAATGCGCCTCATCTACCACCACCAGGTCGATCCGCTGCGACGAAAGGGTGTCTACAAAGCTGCCGTTCGTCATCTGTTCCGGAGTGGTGAAAATGAATTGCGCTTTCTTATTGCGAATCGCTTCCAGCGCTTCGGCTTCGGCCGATGCCGACAGGGTGCTATTGAGCACAACTGCGGAAACACCGGCGTCGTTTAACTTGTCTGCCTGATCTTTCATTAGTGAGATCAGTGGCGAGACGACGACAGTGTGTCCGGGCAAAGCAAGTGCGGGAAGCTGATAACAAAGCGACTTCCCTGCGCCGGTCGGCATGATGGCCAGTGTCGAGCGCTTCGCCATCACATTGCTGATGACCGCTTCCTGACCGTCGCGGAGCTGCCGCAGACCGAAAACTTTTCGCAGACTGCGGTAAAGCGCGGCGCGTTCGCGTTCTTTTAGCGTCGTCCGTCCGCGTGGAGCAGATAACTGTGCGGGGGCCGGACCTTCATCCATCGATCCGCTACGGCACACGTCGTGCCCGCTCATCATTCTGAGTACCATCCACGCAAGCGCCCACGCGGGTTACTACGCTTTGGCACCAAAGCGTACTGCCCGATAATCGCTTCACGTAGGCCTTGCGTCTTTGTATGCCGCCGCTGCGCACCGGCGTTTGAGGTTATCTGCTGATGCTATTGATGATCGATAACTACGACAGCTTCACCTACAACCTTGTGCAATATTTCGGCGAGCTTGGGGAAGAAGTTCTCGTTGCACGCAACGATGCGATCACGCTTGATCAAATCGAAAAACTTTCACCGGCTCGCATCTGCATTTCCCCCGGACCGTGTACTCCCAACGAAGCCGGCATTTCTCTGGGTGTGCTGCAACGATTCGCAGAGCGAACGCCGATACTCGGCGTGTGTCTCGGTCATCAGGCGATCGGGCAGGTCTTTGGTGGTAAGGTCGTTCGCGCGAAAACATTAATGCACGGCAAGGTCTCGCCGGTCGAACACATTGCGTCCGGTGTCTTTGCCAACCTGCCGAATCGCTTTAGCGCTGTGCGTTACCACTCGCTGGCCGTTGATAGGTCGTCCCTTCCGGACTGTCTTGAGGTCACCGCGTCGACGGACGACGGGGAAATCATGGGGCTTCGCCACCGAACCCTGCCCGTCGAAGGTGTGCAGTTTCATCCGGAGTCGATAGCAACCGAGCACGGTCATGCGATGCTGAAGAACTTTCTGCAGCTGACAAAGGCGCGCGCATGTCGATAGCTCCTACCGAAGCGCTGGTTCGATGCATCGAGCATCGAGAGATTTTTCAGGACGAGATGCTGTCGCTGTGGCGGCGTTTGATGAGTGGCGAGCTCACGCCGGTCCAGATAGCGGCGCTGACGATGGGTTTGCGCGTCAAGAAAGAGACGATCGGCGAGATCGCGGCTGCGGCGCAGATCATGCGCGAGTTTGCCACCAAGGTGGAGCTCGCCGACCGCACGCACCTGGTTGATCTATGCGGCACCGGTGGCGATTCTGCCGGCACGTTCAACATTTCGACGGCGTCGATGTTCGTCGCTGCTGCAGCGGGCGCGCGCGTCGCTAAGCATGGTGGACGCAGTGTGTCATCCGGGTCGGGCAGCGCCGACGTGCTCGAAGCGTTAGGGGCGAAGATCACGCTGACACCTGAACAAGTAGCTCAGTGCGTCGACGAGACGGGCATCGGCTTCATGTTTGCACCGAATCATCATGCGGCGATGAAACACGCAGCACCGGTGCGCAAGGAGCTGGGTGTTCGTACGATTTTTAACTTGCTCGGCCCGCTGACGAATCCGGCGGGCGCCCCGAACCAGGTGATGGGTGTGTTTCATCCCGATCTGGTCGGTATTCAGGTGCGTGTACTTCAACAGCTCGGCTCGAACCACGTGCTGACGGTTTACGGTAAAGACGGCATGGACGAGGTGTCACTCGGCGCGGCCACGATGGTGGGGGAGCTGAAAGACGGCGTCGTGCGGGAGTACGAGATTCATCCGGAAGACTTCGGCCTCGACATGGTGTCGAACCGCGGCTTGAAGGTGAACAACGCCAGCGAGTCGAAGGCGATGGTGCTGGCCGCACTCAATAACGTCGAAGGTACGCCGCGCGAGATCGTGATCCTGAATGCGGGCGTAGCGCTTTACGCGGCCAACGTCGCCGACTCGATCGTCGATGGCATTAATCGCGCTCGCTCGGCGATTGCTAGTGGCGCCGCAAAAAAAACGCTTGGACACTTTGTGGCGACTACGCAGAAATTCAATTCGTAACGGCGTCGAGAGGCCGGGTTTTGGAAAACGTTCTCGATCGAATTCTGGCAACCAAGCGCGATGAGGTGGCGGCTGCTGTGAAGCAGCGTGCGTTCTCGCAGGTTCGGCACGACGCCGAGGACCGCCGCGATGTGCGTGATTTCGTCGCGGCGATACAGAGCAAATTAAAGCGCGACCGCCCGGCAGTCATTGCCGAGATAAAGAAAGCGAGTCCATCAAAGGGAGTGTTACGCGCGAACTTCGAGCCTGCTCAGATTGCGGCGAGCTACGCGCAAAATGGCGCGGCATGTCTTTCGGTCCTGACCGATGCGCAATACTTCCAAGGCTCAATCGAGGATCTGATCGCTGCGCGCGCGGCGAGCGGCTTGCCGGTATTGCGCAAGGACTTCGTCGTTGACAGCTATCAGATTTTTCAGTCGCGCGCGGCGGGCGCCGATGCCATATTGCTGATCGTGGCCGCGTTGTCCGACGCGCAACTTGATGACTATGAAGCGGCCGCTAAAGCGTTGGGGCTGGCAGTGTTGGCGGAGGTTCACGATGCCGTGGAATTGGAGCGCGCCTTGCGCCTCAAGACACCGTTGATCGGTATTAACAATCGCAATTTGCGCTCGTTCGAGACAACGTTACAAACCACCGTCGACCTATTGCCGCAAATTCCGGTCGATCGCATCGTCGTTACTGAAAGCGGCATCCTTGCGCCGCCCGACGTCAAGCGCATGCAGCAGGCCGGCGTGAATGCATTCCTGGTCGGCGAGGCGTTGATGCGCGCGGGCGACCCCGGCGCAGAACTCGCGCGGCTTTTCGCGTGATCGGCGACCCGCAGCTCGCGCCGGGCTGGCAGCCGGTGGTCGATGCTTTTTTTCGTTCGCCGGAAGGCACCAGGCTAAGCGTATTTGTCGAGCAGCGACGCTCGGCCGGGGCTGCGATATTTCCACCGCAGCCTCTGCGTGCCTTGACGCTGACTCCATTCGATGAGGTTCGCGTGGTCATTCTTGGACAAGATCCTTATCACGGCGAAGGCCAGGCGCACGGCCTGGCATTTTCGGTACCGCGCGGAGTCAAGGTGCCGCCCAGCTTGCGCAACATATTTGCCGAGCTACGGCGAGACCTTGGTTGCGCGCCACCGTCGGACGGTGTGCTCGATCACTGGGCGCGCCAGGGTGTACTACTGCTCAATGCCGTGTTTACCGTCGAGCAAGGAGCGCCCGGATCACACGCGCGCAAGGGATGGGAAGCTTTGACTTCGAGGCTAATCGAAGCCGTAGCCGCCGATCAGCGGCCGAAAGCCTTCATGCTGTGGGGAGCTTCCGCACAAGCGTGGGTCACGAGCCTAGGGCACCCGCATTTGATACTGCAGGCAAACCATCCATCGCCATTGTCGGCACGCCGTCCACCGATCCCGTTCATGGGGTGCGGACATTTTTCACAAGCCAATGCTTTTTTAGAACAACACGGTCGTGGGCAGATTCAATGGTGCTAACCGTGTTTAACCACGACGCGAGCTTTGCCCAGCCAACCCTGACGCAGCTGCTGAGCCGCGCGCGTACTCTTCTGATCGATCTCCAGCGAGAATTTGATCGGAGGCTGCGTAGCGAGTCTTACGTCGAAGCGCATTAACTCATCGCGACGAAACGCAAGAATCTCCACTGCATCGCCGGTCGCATAGCGCGATAACAGCGTATCGAGCGTGTCCGGCGTTGCGCGCAAGCCGCCAATCGAAACCAGGATGTCGTTGCCGGATAGTCCGGCAATCTGTGCTGGGGAGCCGTCGAACACATGAACCACCTTGCATTCACGACTCATACTCGCCGTTTTGATACCGAGCAATGCGAAATGCGCCGCATCAACATCTGGCCGGCTGACGCAAATAACGCCAAATGGAGCTAGCAATGCGGCGTAGTCGGGGTCGCGCGTTCCTTCGCTCCATTCGGCGATGTCGCGATCCAGCGACAACCCGGTCGCCTGTTGAACGGCATGCGGAACTTCTTCTTCTGTCACACCAGCGTAGCCGGCGCCAGAACTTTTCCATTGCTTCCACCACAGTCGCATCACATCGTCGAGCGAGCGTTTACCTTTAGTTTGTGCGCGGATCGATAAGTCGATCGCAAGCCCAATCAGCGAGCCCTTCTGGTAATAGCTGACGACGCTGTTCGGCGCGTTTTCATCCTGACGGTAGTACTTGATCCATGCGTCGAACGAGCTGTCCGCTGCGCTTTGTTTAAGCCGGCTCGAGCGCTGCGTCACCGTCGTCATCGTCTTCGCGAGCGTCGACAGATATTGCGAGTCGCTCAATAGCCCGGCGCGGGTCAGCAGCAAATCGTCGTAGTACGAGGTAAAGCCCTCGAACGCCCAAAGCAGTCGTGTGTGGTTTTCGCGGCTCAGGTCATACGGAACAAATGCGGCGGGTTTGATTCGTTTGATGAGCCACGAGTGAAAATACTCGTGGCTTGCAAGCCCGAGAAAATTGCGATACGCCTCGGTCGACTCGGTCATCCCGGCAAAGGGCAGCCCCTCGCGCTTGGTAACCAGCGCCGTCGAGCTGCGATGCTCCAGACCGCCATACGCGTCGCCGAGCGCCATCGTCAGAAACGAGTAACGCTCAAACGGCGGCGTGTGCGCGCGCGGCTCAAACAATTTGACTTGCGTTTCACAGAGTTGGGCAAGATCGGTCGTCAGTCGCGACATGTCTAACTTTGGCACGCGCCCGGTGATGACTATTTGATGTGGGACGTCGAGCACATCAAAGCGGCCGAGCTGAAAGTCGCCCATTTCGACCGGACAGTCGATCAACTCGTCGTAGTCAGCAGCCTCGTATGCACCGAAGCCAAGGCGCCGCGTGCCTCGTGCGGGAGCCAAGGCAGTTGCGACGCGCCAATGGCGGTAGCGCGCACCAGCCGGCGGCAAGATATCGATCACACACCGCTGACGTTCCATGCCAGCGGGCAACAGGAATACCGACGTTCCGTTAAAGAATCCGTGCGTCTCATCCAAGTGCGCCGCGCGTACTGACAGGTCCCACGCATACACCTCATAGGCAAGCTCGACTTGTTGAGCTGGCGCCGCGCGCCACGTGTGTTTGTCCAGCTTCTCCAACGCGACTCTCCGGCCATCGCCGAGCGCACTGATACGCACGATGTTCCGGGCGAACTCGCGAATCATGTAGCTGCCCGGGATCCAGGCAGGCAGCATGAAGAGTTGGCCTTGCGGGTCGGGCCGCTCGACGCGGCACGTCACATGAAAAAGATGTGCAGCGGGGGAAGCGGGACGAATGGCGTAGAAAATGCTCACGCCTAACGCCTGCGAGTCACCCGTAGCAGTGCCCACACAACGAGTCCGGCAAGCATTACGTATAGCGCAATGCTAACGGCTTGTTTTGACTGCGCGTACGTCACGCTCGAGTAGAAAAGATAGCCGCAGGTCACAATGAAAACAATTGGCAGGATGGGATACAGCGGCACCTTGAACGGGCGTGCGACCGTTGGCTCGCGAAAGCGAAGCACGAACAATGCGAGTCCGGTGAGCAGAAAGAAAAACCAGAACACCGGGGCTGTGAACTCGACCATCGCCGAGAAGCCGTCTTTCTGCAAAGCGCCGAATCCAATCAGCGCAAGGGCGATCCCGCCTTGCACGAAAAACGCAACGATGGGTACGTTGCGGGCGCCTTGCCATCGGCTCATTAAAGAAAGCTGCGGCCAGTCGCGACCAAGCGCGTAGTTGGTGCGTGCGCCGACAATCATCGTTGCGTTGATCGACGTCAGGGTAGCGATGCCGACGATCACACCGATCAGCTGCGCACCGGTTGGGCCGAAGGCCGCCTGCATTACATCGGCGCCGACCGCTTTGCTGGTTTGCATGCCGGCAAAACCCAGTCCATTTAACACCGCCAGCACGAACGCGACATAAACGATCGTGATGACAACGATTGCAAGCACCAAAGTACGCACGATTGCGCGCGGGCCGCCCTTGACCTCGGCCGATATGTAGGCACCCTCGTTCCAGCCACCATAGGTGAGGAGTACGAACACCATCGCCAAACCGAACAACGCGGGAACGCCCGGGCTGTGTGCGACAGCGGCAGCTGCGGGCGCCGCTGCGGGGGCGGTCGCAATGAGCCCCGCCACCGTCACCAACAGCAGACCCGTCACCTCAAGAATCGTCAAAACGTTTTGCGCGCGAGATGATTCACGCAAGCCGATGATGTTCAACACGGTCAGCACAATTACCGTTATTGCGGCGTAAATCGCCGACGAGTTGGGGCCAAGCGAAACGACGCGGCTCATGTAGTCGCCGAACACGAACGCCAACAGGGCAATCGAGCCGGTGGTAATGACGGCAACGCGCGCCCAAGCGAAAAAGAAACTGACGTCGCGGCCATAGGCGCGCGTCAGAAAGTGATAGTCACCACCCGCGTTGGGAAACGTACTGGCCAATTCTGCGTAACACAGCGCACCGATCAGAGATAGGACGCCGCCCAATATCCAGGCTGTCAGCATCCAGTCGATCGATCCGGTCACGCCAGCGACCATTGAAGGTGTTCTGAAGATGCCGGCGCCAATGACGATGCCGACGACGATCATTGCGCCGTCGAACACCGATAGAACCGGCCGCGGCGCCGCGCTTGAAGTGGCCGGTGATTCAGGAGCGTGCGAGATGTCGTTCATGCGGTTGCCCAAAGAGACAAATGAGGGATAAACAAAAGCCCCGCTTGTGCGGGGCTTTGGCGGTCTAGCAACTGTTGAGTTACTTGCGCGTACCGGTGACCTTGGTCTCTGTGCCGCCCGCACCCTTGAGCGTTCCGGTCAGCTCATTGCCTCGCACCGTTCCGGTCAGCGTACGCGTGACGCCTTTTTCGTCGTTGAACGCAAAGCGAATCTCTTCGCCGCGTACCGTGGCGCCGACCAGCGGCTGCTTGGCCGATCCGGTTGCAACGTCGCCGGTGATCTTCTGATATTTCTGGGTCAGGTTGACGGTGTACGCATTGGCCGCACCCTGCTCGCGCAGAGTCCACGCGCCTTCAACTTTTGCCGGAACGATCCACAGATACGCGGTCCGGTAATCGACCTCGGCGGTCTCATCGGGCTCCCAATCTCCCATGGTGAATTGATGCGAAGTGACGCGCGTGCCCGGCTTCATGTTCAGAATGATCGGGCGCAGCTTTAGATTCAACTCCGGCAGCAGATACATCGTGACGACCGAGGCTTTGCTGAAGTCTTCCTTGAAAACGTCGCCTTGGATGATCCGGGTCTTGCCCGCCAAGTCCTCCGCCTGCACATAGCACTGCGCGAGCTTCGCCATGTCGGGGTTGTATTCAATACCGACGGCAGTGGCACCCATCTTGCCGGCTGCTATGGCGATTTTGCCGTCACCCGCGCCTAAGTCGTAGACAGTGTCTTGCGGCGTGACCTTGGCCATGCGCAGCATGCGCTGCACGATCTCGTCCGGTGTCGGCACCCAAACGACGTCTTTGCCGGCTTGACCGACTTGCGGCTTGTAATCGCGATCGCACTCACGTCGATCCTTCGCATCGACGCTGAGGGTGGCTGCTGTAAGCACACCGGCCAGTGCGATTGCGGTACTGCTACGGATAAATCGGGACATTGGGTTTCTCCTTGTGCCTACTGCTAGTTGCTCGATTATGCATTGACGTTAACGACGACTCGGCCCCGGATCTCGCCCGCCAGAATTGCACGGCCGGCTTCGAATGCATCGGCCAGCGCGATCTCGCGAGTAATGGCGTCGAGCTTAGCGCGGGGCAGTTCCTGTGCCAGATGCTGCCACGCCTGTGTGCGCCGAGCTATCGGGCACATTACCGAATCGACGCCAATCAATCGCGCATTGCGCAAGATAAAGGGAGCGACCGTGGCTGGAAAGTCCATCCCCTGTGCCAAGCCGCACGCGATGGCAACGCCACCGTAGCGTAATTGCGCGCAGGCATTGGACAGTGTGTGACTGCCGACCGAATCGATCACTCCGGCCCAGCGCTCTTTCTGTAGAGGCTTGCCAACTGATGACAATTCCGCTCTATCAATGACATCGGCCGCGCCTAGCCCCTGCAGATAGTCGGCTTCACCAAGTTTGCCCGTGCTCGCAACCACCCGGTGCCCGCGCTGCGCCAGAATCGCGACGGCGAAAGATCCGACGCCGCCGCTCGCACCGGTAACCAATACTTCGCCGCTAGTCACACCGTTGTCAACGAGCGACATTACGGCAAGCATCGCGGTGTAACCCGCGGTCCCGATCGACATCGCGTCGCGGGTCGTCAGCGTCGCGGGTATGCGAACTAGGTGCTCACCCTTAAAGCGCCCGCGCTGCGCGAGTCCGCCCCAGAGCGTCTCGCCGGCGCCCCAGCCGTTCATCACGACTTGATCGCCTGCGCGCAAGTGAGTTGATGCGTTGGCCAGAACACGGCCGGCGCAATCAATGCCGGGAACCATGGGCCACTTACGTACGACCGGCGACTTGTTGGTCAGCGCCAGCCCGTCCTTGTAATTGATCGTCGAGTAATCGATGGCGATCGACGTGTCTGCTTCCGGCGTATTGGCCTCGAGTTCCGCATCGTCCAAGTCGCGTAGCTCCGCTCGAAACTGGTCGGACTTGGTCAGGTAAATTGCTTTGAACATCGTGCGCCGTGAGTGCGTAAGGTCCTGTGCGGCGGACGATACTCCGCGCCGCAATCTGGTCTTTGGCCAACGCTGCATAGCGGCGAGGAACCGCAGAGAAGGCGTCTTCTTCCGTCGATTTATGTGTCGCCAAGCGCGCACATCGTGGCAGAATCCCCGCGGTGAAGATGACGCTTTAGACACGTTGGCATCGACCGTTATTCCGCTGCGACAAGCAGCCGTCGAAAGTTCGCTTAAGCGCGCGGCCTTTGAATATGCCGGAGTGGCCATGCTGTGCGTCAACGGCGCAGGCCAGATACTCGCACTCAACACCGAAGCTTCGACACTGATAGGCGGCGATTCTCCGGTAGGCCGCAGCGTTGCCGAGATCGTCACGTTTCCAAGTCACCGAGCCTTTACGCGACGCTGGAGTCGGCTGTGGGCGATGGCGGCTAGCGGCGCGCACGCCAGCGTCGAAACCAAATTACCTCTGCGGGGCGGTGCTCGACTGACCGCACGCATCGCGGTGCGCCTTTTCCGATTTGAGCAGGAGGAGTTCGCATCGATTGCAGTTACCGAGACCGCGCAAACTCGAGCCGATGCCAAGCGCGCTGCACTTGACGAAATGCGAGCTCGCGCACTCGCGCAGCATCAATCCGAGTTGACTGTCGTACTGAATGAAGACAGACGCGTCGTGTATGCGAGCGCGGCGCTGGAGCCGATTACCGGCGAACGGGCCTTCGATGTTCTTGGATCTCCGTTCGAATTCATCCTTGATCAACCGTCGCGCATCGAATTCCGGCGCGCAGTCGATCGCATCCTGCGCGAGCAGCCTGGCGACCGGCAGATCTCTTCATTGCTGTTGCGCACGCGCGCGGCACTCGCCGGCGCCGGCCGCAGTATTTCGTGCGTTCTTGCCAATCGGCTCGACGACCCGCGCGTGCGGGGTCTTGTTCTCACCGCGCGCGACCTCGGGCCGGCCGAACGCGCACAAGCGAGAAGGCTGCGTTTCCGAGAGCGCTTGCTCGAGCTTGCGATGCAGCCCAAGTCGGACTTCACGCATGCGTTGTCCGCCATCTTGCGCACGGCGACCGAGGTGCTTGATGTTAGTGCGGTGAGTTTCTGGCGCCTGTCACCCGATGGGGAGGCCCTGCGGTGCGAATCTCTGTTCGACCGCGCCAGCGATCGCTTCGTGCGCGATTGGGTGGGTCGCGAACTCACCGCCACACGCTTTCCCGCTTACTTCGCACAGCTCATCAACCGGCAGCCGATCCTTGTCAACGACACGCACACGTCGCGATTGACGTCGTCATTTGCCGGCGATCGAAGCTGGTCGCGTGTGCGAGCGATGCTGGATGTTCCGGTTCTGGTTGAAGGCGAAATCAGTGGAGTGCTCAGCCTGCAGCACCATGAAACACGCGCCTGGGACGATGACGACGTGAGCTTTGCGAACACGACGTCGCTGATGCTTGCGCTGGCACTCGAAGCCGCGCAGCGGCAGGAGGCCGAAACACGGATCGAGCATCTGGCGTGGTACGACGGTCTGACCGGATTGCCGAATCGCAATTTGCTGCGCGAGACGATGCGCGATCTGATCATGACAGCCGCTAATCGCAAACGGCGCATG
>DATLMT010000173.1:0-5914 GCA_035537135.1 Burkholderiaceae bacterium
GAACGAATCAACGGCCCCGGTCGCGAGCGCCTGCGACAATTCTGCTGCCTGAATTGTCAGCGATTGCGCACCTACCACCTGCGCGATCTTCGAAGTCGCAGGGTTGTAGGCCCGCCACTTGAGCCCCTTCATATCGGCTGCCGAGCGCAATTCCTTCTTGGCGTAGATGCCCTGGGGGGGCCACGCCACCGCATACAGCAACTTTGCGCCGCGCTTCGCGAGCAGCCGATCCGCAACAGGCTTCTGCGCCTGCCACAGTTTGAACGCATCGTCGAAACCGGTAGCAACGAACGGCAGCGAATCGGCACCGAACACCGGATTCTGATTGACCATCACGCTCATCAGGATTTCGCCCATTTGCGCTTGCCCGCTCTCGACCGCGCGCGCAATCTCGGGCACTTTGAACAAGGATCCGTTCGGGTGAACGGTGATCTTCAGCTTGCCGTTCGTAGCGAACTCGACGTCTTTCGCAAACTGCGTCAGCGTGACAGTGTGGGGATTGCCGATCGGATAACCGGCAGCCAGATTCCAGTTCGATTGCGCAGCCGCGGATGTACCCGCAAGAGTCAACGTGGCGGCAGTGCCCAATAGAAGTAGACGACGTTTCATGGAGCGTCCTCGTAAATGCTTGCAAGGAAATGTTGAAGTTTGCGTTGGTAACATCGCTGACACGAATACTAAAGCACATGCCCCCAATACGATGGATCTGCCGGTGAATACCGAGCGCCGCTGGCAATTCTGGATCGATCGCGGCGGCACCTTCACCGACGTTGTTGCGCGGCGACCTGATGGCTCGCTGGTGACGCACAAACTGCTGTCGGACAACCCCGAGCAATACGATGACGCTGCGATCGCTGGTATTCGCCGCTTGCTTGGAGTGACGGCCGATGCTCCGGTGCCGGTCGATCAAATCGAAGCGGTCAAGATGGGGACGACGGTCGCCACCAATGCGTTGCTCGAGCGCAAAGGCGAACCGACCGTGCTGGTGGTCACGCGCGGCTTTCGCGACGCCTTGCGCATCGCCTATCAGAATCGGCCGCGGCTCTTCGACCGCCACATTGTGCTGCCGGAGTTGCTGTATTCGAGAGTGATCGAAGTCGATGAGCGGGTCGGCGCCCACGGCGATGTGGTCACTTCGCTCGCTCTCGCAAGGGCGCGTGCGGACCTCGAAGCAGCGTATGCGGCAGGGTTCAGATCGGCCGCGATCGTGCTGATGCATGGATATCGCTATCCAGGGCACGAAGCCGCGCTCGAGACGTTAGCGCGCGAAATCGGATTCGCACAGGTATCAACTTCACATCGTGTCAGCGCGCTGATGAAGTTTGTCGCGCGCGGCGACACGACGGTGGTCGACGCGTATCTGTCGCCGATTTTGCAGCGCTATGTGCAGCACGTAGCGGGCGAACTGCCGGGAACGCGCCTGCTCTTCATGCAATCGTCAGGAGGGCTAACCGATGCGCGCCGTTTTCAGGGCAAGGACTCGATCTTGTCCGGCCCTGCGGGCGGCATCGTCGGAATGGTGCGTACCAGCCTCGCCGCAGGGTTCGACCGCGTGATCGGCTTCGACATGGGCGGCACATCGACCGACGTTTCGCATTTTGCGGGTCGCGATGTCAGCGACTGCGAGCGCGCATTTGAGACGAAAGTGGCGGGCGTGCGCATGCGAGCGCCGATGATGAGCATTCACACGGTGGCGGCGGGCGGTGGTTCGATCCTGCACTTTGACGGGGCGCGGCTTCGAGTTGGGCCGGATTCCGCGGGCGCGAACCCGGGTCCGGCGTGCTACCGCCGCGGCGGACCGTTGACGGTGACGGATTGCAATCTGATGGTCGGGAAAATTCAACCGGCGTTTTTCCCAAAAGTATTCGGCCAGAGCGGGAGCGAACCGCTTGATGACGAAGCCGTGCACGAAAAATTCGCGATGTTGGCAATGGATGTCGAAGATGCCACCGGACGTGCATTGTCGCCGGAGCAATTGGCTGACGGCTATCTCGACATCGCCGTTGGCAACATGGCTGAGGCGATCAAGCGCATCTCGATCCAACGCGGGCACGACGTCACGCAATACACGCTGAGCGTATTCGGCGGCGCCGGTGGCCAGCATGCGTGCCGTGTTGCCGATGCACTTGGAATGACGCGCATCTTCGTGCACCCGCTGGCGGGCGTGCTGTCAGCGTACGGCATGGGGCTGGCTGATCAGACGGCCATGCGCGAGCAGTCGATCGAGCGGCGATTGGAATCCGCTGCGATGACCGCGCTCAACGAGTCGCTCGATCGATTGGCAGCCGAGGCGACGCACGATCTCGTCTCTCAGGGTCTCACACGCGACCGCATCGCCGTCGTGCGGCGCGTGCATCTGCGTTACGACGGTACCGATTCGGCGCTCGTGGTTGCTGCTTCAACCGTGAGCGAGATGCAGGCAGCGTTCGACGCCGAGTATCTGAAGCGTTATTCGTTTTTGATGCATCAGCGCGGCCTCGTGATCGAAGCGGTCTCGGTGGAGGCGATCGGCCGCGGTGAGGCCGTGGCTGAGAACGCTGGTGCGCAGGCCCGTCGCTCTGCTGCACTTGCACCGAAAGCCACCGCACGGATGTACAGCAACGGCGCATGGCGGGCGGCGCCCCTGTACGCGCGCGTCGAGATGCGACCGGGCGACGTGATCGGTGGCCCGGCGATCATCGCCGAAGCAAACGCGACCACGATTGTCGAGGCGGACTGGGAAGCCATCGTCGCCGACTTCGGTCACATCGTTTTGAAGCGCGTGCGCGCGCGTGCTGCGCAGCAGGCGATCGGCACCGATGCGGACCCCATCATGCTGGAAGTGTTCAATAACCTCTTCATGTCGATCGCCGAGCAGATGGGATTGCGGCTGCAGAACACCGCGTACTCTGTCAACATCAAGGAGCGGCTCGATTTTTCGTGCGCGCTGTTCGATTCGGAAGGCAATCTGATTGCCAATGCGCCGCACATGCCGGTGCACCTAGGATCGATGAGCGAATCGATCAAGACGGTGATGCGCGAGAACGCAGGCGCGATGACGCCGGGCGATGCATACGCGATCAACGACCCGTATCACGGTGGCACGCACCTTCCCGATGTGACGGTGATCACTCCGGTGTTCGATCGTACGGGCAGGGACATCTTGTTCTACGTGGGCTCGCGCGGGCACCACGCCGACATCGGCGGCACGACACCGGGATCGATGCCGCCATTTTCGACGTCGTTGGACGAAGAGGGCACACGCTTCATCAATTTCAAGCTGGTGGAAGGACAGGGTGTTCAAACTGCCGGTCAGATCCGCGAGGCCGAGCTAATGTCTTTGCTCGCGTCCGGACCGTATCCGGCGCGGAACCCCGAGCAGAACCTCGCCGACTTGCGAGCGCAAATCGCAGCGAACGAGAAGGGGCGCGAGGAGCTGCTGAAGATGGTCGAGCAGTTTGGGCTCGACGTCGTGCGCGCGTACATGCAGCACGTGCAGGATAACGCTGAGGAATCGGTGCGCCGCGTGATTACGCGGCTGAAGGACGGTGCCTTCGACTACGAGCTCGACAACGGGGCGCTGATTCGCGTGCGCATCAAGGTCGATCGCGAAAGCCGTTCGGCGACGATCGATTTCACCGGCAGCTCCGCTCAGCTGCCGAACAATTTCAACGCGCCGAGCGCGGTGTGCTACGCCGCGGTGCTGTATGTGTTCCGTACGCTTGTTGACTCGGACATTCCACTGAACGCCGGCTGCCTGAAGCCTTTGCATGTGGTGATACCCGAGCGCTCGATGTTGAACCCGCGCTATCCGGCAGCAGTGGTGGCGGGAAACGTCGAAACCTCGTCGTGCATCACCGATGCGCTGTACGGCGCACTTGGGGTGATGGCCGCCGCGCAGGGAACGATGAACAACTTCACGTTCGGCAACGAGTGTTATCAGTACTACGAAACGATCTCCGGCGGGTCGGGTGCCGGCGTGAGTAGTGTCGATGCCGAGATGGACGCACTTGACGGTTTCAACGGCACCGACGTCGTGCAAACGCATATGACCAATTCACGGCTGACGGATCCGGAGGTGCTCGAGTTCCGCTACCCGGTGCGCCTGGAAAGCTATGAAATCCGCCCGAATTCCGGAGGTGCAGGTCGCTGGCACGGCGGCAACGGTGGAACGCGCCGCGTGCGCTTTCTGCAGCCGATGACGGCGTCTATTCTGGCCAATCATCGGTCCATCGCCCCATTCGGAATGGGCGGTGGTGAAGCCGGTGAAGTAGGGCGTAATTGGATCGAGCGAACTGACGGGCGCATCGAGACGATGGGCCACATCGGATCGGCCGAAATGAACGTCGATGACGTGATAGTTATTCAAACTCCGGGCGGCGGCGGGTTCGGAAAAAAATGAAGTCTCAAGACTCTTACTGAACGCGGCAAATAGGCTGCGCGGTCAGTGAAATTCTGCGCACACCCGATCGATGTGCGCAGAAATAATTCGCTGCATGAACGCGCCGGACCGCCTTGCGCTAACTTCGATTCTCGGATCGCTGACGATGAGCTACGCGCCGCTGGTCGATCGCGAGCGGCGCACGTTCGGTACCCGACTGACGATGCTGTCGGTGAAGCCGAGCGACCGGCTTCCGATTGGCATGATCCTCGAGCAACTCAATGGACTGTGGCCCGAGTCGCGTGCGCTGGTCCTGATGGCGCCACTGGATGCACAACTTGACGAATCGCTGCTCGCGTGGCAACCGCCCGGCAACGCAGTGGTTGAGATACCGGCTATCGCGCTGCGCGACCCGAACCTGCAGGGACTGGTGCAACGTGCTTGCCGCGCAGGCATCAAGATGGCGTTGCGCGGAAGACCCGATGTGCCACTGCCGCCAGCGCTGCTTGATTGCTTCAGCTATGCGCTGATTCACATTACCGAAGACCGCCGGCGCCGCAGCGACGGCAGCAATGCGCCGCCACCGCCGGGTGTAATGCGGCGCATGCCATTTATCATCACCGGAACATTTCGCGGCGCCGACCTGTTGGCCGCTTACGAGCGCGGCGCCGTCGCGAGCGTCGGCGTGCCGCTCGACGAGGTGCCTCCGACGACCGAGCGCCCGCCGCAGCCAAGCCAGCAGGCGGTGCTCGAGCTACTTCGAATGGCGCACGATCGAGCCGACATCGATGTGATGGAGTCTGAGATTAAACGCGATACGGCCCTCGCGTTCGAATTGATCCGCTTCGTCAACTCAACGGCCTTCGCGGTGCCGATGCAGGTGGGCTCGGTCAAGCGCGCGATCATGGTGCTTGGCCACGCCAAGATGACACGCTGGCTGTCGCGCATGCTGCGCGTCTCGACATTCAATGCCGACGCGCTGCCGCTGATCCATGCGGGCACGCGCCGCGGCCTGTTCCTTGAGCACTTGGCGAGCTGCAACGCCGAAGGAGCGGAGCTGCGCGACTCGCTGTTCCAAACCGGCGCGTTCTCGTTGCTTGACCGAATGACCGGGACTGCGTTTTCGCGGCTGCTGCAGCACGCGCAATTGGCGCCGAGTGTGTCTGCGGCGCTGTTAGAGCGCACAGGTCCCTGTGCACCATACCTGACGCTGGCGGAAGCGATCGAGCGCAACGATCCGGTGGCTGGCAAAAAACAGCGCGAAGCACTTGACATCTCGCTGCTGGATTGCAACGTCGCATTGCTGCGTGCGCTGTCGGCCGCGCAAGCGACGCACGTCGCCGCCTAGCTTCGCCGCCAACCGGTTAGTCGAGCCGTGCGCCGTCGCGATTCAGGCGTGCGCGCAAATCGGCTCCATCTATCGCGCGCGGCGCGAGGTTGTCCTTAACGGCAATGGCAGCCGCGTGGCCGATGGCGTGACCGTAAGAAAAGCACTGCGCGGTCACGCGTGCCGACGCCATTGCTTCGTGCTCGGCTGACAAACAGCGGCCCGCC
>DATLMT010000174.1:0-3341 GCA_035537135.1 Burkholderiaceae bacterium
GGTGATCTGCAAGCAGCGTTACGTGCAGTTCGGCTGCGAAGGGCAGGCAAGCGGAATTCAGCCGCTGCCGCTAACGACTATCGCGCACAAGTACACAACGGGTGCTTTGTCGCAGCACGTGCATTGAGCGATGCCGGCTTACATACTGCCGCGCAGCCCCAGCCGATCGATCGTGACGCGCTCGGCTTCCACCATTTTGCCGGCGTACTTCGTGTATTCCTCCGGGCTCATGTAGATCACCGACTGATCGAAGCGATCGAGGATCGCAATCACCTTCGGATCTTCGAGCGTTTTGCGGAACGCGTCGTGCAGCGTCTTGACCACCGCCGGATCCATTCCCGGCGGCCCGCCGATGCCGAAGGGTGAGTCGGACACCGTGTCGTAGCCGAGCTCGGCGAGCGTCGGCACGTCGGGCCACTTTTTCGTGCGCTTCGAGCCGTACGTGGCTAGCAGCCGCAGCTTTCCCGACTCTACGTGCGGTGCCCAGCCGGTCGAGTCACTCGCTGCCTGAATGTGGCCGCCCAGAATCGCCGTCATCATGTCGGCGCTGCCTTTAAATGGCACGTGCGTCAGCTTGATCCCGGCCTTCGCTGCAAATTCTTCTACCGCCAGGTGCGGCGTCGTTCCGCTCCCGGTTGAGCCGTAATCGATCTTGCCCGGATTCTTCTTCGCGTCATCGACGAACTCTTTCAACGTTTTCCATGGCGCACCGGCAGGCACTACGAGCCCGAACGTGTAGCCGGTCATGTTGATGATGTATGTAAAGTCGCGCAGCGCATCGAGCTGCGGAACCTTCTGCATGTAGGGAATGCGAAAAATGCCGATCGCCAGCTGCGACAGCGTATAGCCGTCCGGCTTTGCGCTTTTCAGCGCGATAGGCGCGACCGTGCCACCTGCGCCAGGCTTGCTTTCAACGATGATCGGCTGCCCAAGCGTGCGCGAAGCCGATTCGGCGAAAGCCCGCAGCACCTGATCGGTCGGGCCACCTGCTGGGAAAGCGCAATACAACGTGATCGGGCGTGAGGGAAACGCTTGCGCGCGGAGCGCACTCGACGGCAACGCGGCGAGCGCGCCACTCGCGATCAATATCGTACGGCGGTCCATGCGGTCTCCTAATAGTCGTTATGCCGGCGAGTATAGGCAACGCTGCTACAAGTGCTCGATCGAGCGTGCGTAATACATCAGCAGTGCGGCTTCCCCGGCATTGGCGCTGTACAACCCTGCCGATTCGTTGACCAGATGCCGCAGCGTCAGCATGCGCAGGCCTGCGCCGACGGCGTAGTCCCAGTCGCTGCGCGGCACGTACACATGCGCGCCGCGCGCTTGCAGCTGCTCCACGTGCACGGCGACGCGTGACTTGATCTCCATCTCGCTGAACGCGGTGCCGACCTCCGCGCCAAGCAGGACACGCGCGACCAGCGGCACGGGCAATACGGGAATCAGGCGACCAATTTGATCCATCAGGTGCCGGCCGAGCGCACTGACTTCTACAATGCGCGTTTCCTTGGTGAGTTTTCGAAAGTCGATGTCGCGTTGCGCGCAATAGCTCTTCGTCGAAATCGGCGTGCCAAAGTTCACGCACGCATAACCAAAGCGGTACCACTTGCTGCGCAGTACGAGCCAGAGCTGGCTGAAGATGAACTTCGAGGTGGTCACCAATGCTGCAGCAGCGCTTGCTTTTTTGACGCCGCCAATTCCCGCTGATAACTGCGTCCGATCTTCAAGTACGCGGTCGTAGTTCAGTCCAAGCGGAACGAACACCAGATCGCGCTCGCCGTCGAGCGAGAAACCGCGCAGCATGTATTCGAGCACTCCGAATTTCGGCTCGCGCATCCGCCCGTCGCGTGTCAGCCCGCCCTCCGGATACACCGCCTGCGTGACACCGGCTTCGGTCGCCAGCGCGATGTAGCGCTCGAGCACCCGCCGGTACAGTTCATTGCCTGAGTTGCGCCGAACGAAGTACGCACCCATCGCCCGAATCATCTGCTGTAGCGGCCAGATTCGCGCCCATTCACCGACCGCATACGACAGCGCCGCCTGTTCCGCCGCGAGGTGCGCCGCAAGGATGTAGTCCATATTGCTGCGATGGTTCATCACAAACACCACCGTTGCGTTGGGTGGTACCGCGGCCAGGCCGGCTTCGTCGGAGTAGCCGATGCGCACGCGATACAAAAGGCGGCTGACCTTTCGGCTTAGCCACGCACCGACGCGAAAGTAGAGGTAGGCGTTGAACGCTGGGACGATCTCACGAGCGTAGCGCTCGACCATCTGGTGCACGACATCGCGTGGCATATGGTTCGCCTGCGCATGCGCTGTTGCTGCCTGCTGCACCTTTTCATCAAACACCAGCCGATCGATCAGCGTACGACGGCTCGTCTGCTGGAACGGGCGAATTTGCAGCCGCAGCCGTTGCCCGACTTCATCGAGCACCTTGTTGGCACGGGTGCGGATGACCCAGCGCACGCTCGGCACCAGCAGGCGATCGAGCAGCGCGAAGAGCGCAAGCAGCGCGCCGATGATCGCCACCCACAGCGGAACTTCTATCGTCCCCAACGTGCCCCCGGATTTTGTTCTTCTTGCAGCAGACGGTCGCACAATGTACTGCGCGCGGTGGCGAGCGGGGAGGTTGACTATCTATGCGAGCGTGACTTTGGTTTCCAATCGGCCGGCGCGTTCATGCCACGCCGCAATTCGGAGCTCGGTTCCCGCTCTGGCTTTGACGATCCAATCGACATGCGCACGATCCGCGGTCACCTTTTTGTTCGGCCAGAACGAGATGCCGGTATGTAGATAAGCCCAGCCCTCGAGCTCTCCGAGCTCTTCGCGCGGCTTGCCAGACAACAGCTCAGCCCCGTTCGGTAGCTCGATCTCCGCTAGCACGCCGCGCAGCAGCTTGCGCTGCACCGCCATCTTGGTGACGTAAGTCGGCAACCATCCGCTGTTCTGCACGATCAGTCGAACGCGCCATGCGCCTTCGCCCGCTGTGGTGACTTTGATCTGTCCAAGCTCGAGCTTCGGCGAGATCAGCGCCTGCCACAGCAGCCACTGTGGAAAACGCGCAATCTCCTTTTCGCGCAGCGCCGGCGGTGGATTGGCGAAAACATGCATCCTGTTCCATCCGCCGATCTCGACCTTGCCGAGCTGCGGATGATCAAACGGCTTCCAATCGATGTGCCCTTCGTTCGGCGCCACGCGCTGCGCCCACTCGAAAACTTTCAAATCGTCCTCAATCGGATGATCGCGAAACCAGTGAATCCACTCCTTGTTGTCAATGCCCGCTTCCTTTTTCGGATTCCAGATCTCGATCGTCCACGTGAACATGCCGAGGTGCTCGTAGATCC
>DATLMT010000175.1:0-19382 GCA_035537135.1 Burkholderiaceae bacterium
TTGCGTTCATTAGACGAACTTAGCTGGGAGCACGCCGCGCGTCCTCCCGGATCATGTCAACAGCCTTCTCGGCGATCATCATCACTGGAGCGTTAGTATTGCCACTGATCAGCACAGGCATGATCGAACAATCCACCACCCGCAGACCGGCGATGCCGTGCACACGCAGCCGCGCGTCCACGACCGCCATCGGATCATTGCCCATCTTGCAGGTGCACGACGGATGAAAGATCGTCGCTCCATGGTTGCGCGCGAACTCGAGAAGCGCGGCGTCATCAGTTGCCGCAGGGCCAGGATTGACTTCGCGCCGCACGAAAGGACGCATCGGTTCAGACTGCGCGATCGCCCGCGCGGCGCGCATCCCTGCAACGGTTGTTCGGCGATCGATCTCCTCGGTCAGATAGTTTGGGCGCATCGACGGTGGCTCCATGGGGTCGCGTGAATTAATTGCTACGCGCCCACGCGAAGCCGGCCGCAATTGGTAGATCGACAAGGTGAACCCCGAAAAGGGATGCACGGCGCCGCCCGCAACATCGGCGGACAAAGTGGCGACGTGAAATTGGATGTCGGGTGTCGCTGACCCGTCCAGCGCATGCATAAAGCACCCGCCCTGGTTGATGCCGATCGCCAGCGGACCACGCCGCGCGATCAACCACTGCAAGCCGATCTTGACGCGTCCGAACAGCGAGCGCAGTTCGTCGTTTGTCGTGATCGGCTTCGTGCATTCGTAAATGAGTCGAATCTGCAAGTGGTCCTGCAGATTTTCGCCAACACCGGGCAGGTCGTGCACGACATCAATCCCGTGTTGCGCCAACAGTGCGGCCGGGCCGATCCCCGACAACTGCAACAATTGCGGCGACTGCAGCGCACCGGCAGCCAACAGCACTTCGCGTGAACAACGCGCTTCAAAATCACGACCGCCCTGTCGGTAGCGGACACCGACTGCTCGTCGGCCTTCAAATACCAGCGCTGTCGCGTGTGCATCCGTCTCGATGCGCAGATTGGACCGACGGCGCGCAGGGCCAAGATATGCGGTGGCCGCGCTACTGCGCCAACCGTTGCGAGTCGTCAGCTGAAAGTAACCGGCACCCAGCTGCGTCTGTCCGTTGAAATCATCGGTGCGGGGAATGCCGAGTGTCGCCGCGCCATCAATGAATGCTTCGATCAACACATGCTTATGTGCGATGTTGGACACTTTCAATGGCCCTTTGTCGCCGTGAAATGGACTCGCACCGCGCTCGTTGCACTCGTTGCGAATGAAGTACGGCAGCACATCGGCGTAGCTCCAACCGACATTGCCTAGCGCACGCCATTGGTCGTAGTCCTCGCGCTGTCCGCGGATGTAGATGAGTCCGTTAATTGCACTCGATCCTCCCAGCGTCTTGCCGCGTGGCCAATAGATGCGGCGGCCGTTCATACTCGGCTCGGGATCGGTCTGGAAGCGCCAGTTGTATCGGGCGTCCCACATCGTCTTGCCGTAGCCCATCGGAAGGTGAATCCAGATCGAGCGATCGCGCGGTCCGGCTTCAAGCAACAGAACTCGTGTCGCCGGGTCTTCGGAAAGCCTCGCTGCAAGTACGCACCCGGCCGAGCCCGCGCCGACGATTACGTAGTCAAATGAAGAGTCCGTTGGTACTTTTTTTGTTGTCAATCGCACCCCTGCTGTCTATAGTCAATCGCATAAGTCGCACAACGACAACTCACAAGACTGTCCACCAGGAGTTCATTGCCTTCCGCTGCGAACCACGCCGCGGTCCCACCGAGGAGACAACATGACGTTAGAAAGGTTATCCCAGATTGCGGGCGCATTGCTCGTCGCTGTATTCACATGTGCATCGGCTCATGCGCAAACAGCTCAGGCACCTGTGCGGCTGCGCATCCAGACTGCGGTGCCCTCGGCGAGCATCTACTTCGAGCTGTTGAAGAAGATGGGCGACCGGGTCGATCGCATGTCGGCCGGGCGCGTCAAGATGGAGATGCTGCCGGATGGCGCCGTGGTGCCCGCGTTCGAGATCCTGGATGCGGTCGATAAGGGAATCGTCGAAGGGGGTTATGCGTGGACGCACTACTGGTCGGGAAAACATCCGGCGGCGGGGCTGTTCAGCAACCCAATGGCGGGCGCAGGTGTCGGGCTTGACCAGCTGTCGCATGTTGCGTGGATCTTTGAAGGCGGTGGCTACGACTTGTATCGCCGCCTTTACACCGACATTCTCAAGGTGAACGTCGAGCCTCTGTTCGTGCAACCGATGGGCCCGGATCCACTAGGGTGGTTCAAGACGCCGATCAAATCAACGGCTGACTTCAAGAAAATGAAGTACCGCGCGCCGCCCGGAATTACTGGCGAGATATTTAAGGAGATGGGTGTATCGGCAGTTGCATTACCGGGGGGTGAGATCGTGCCAGCCGCGCAACGCGGCGTCATCGACGCAGCCGAATGGATCGGGCCCGCCGACGACCTGAATCTCGGCTTGCAGACAATCTGGAAACACTACTACCTGCAGGGCCTGCACCAGTCGACCGACATCGGTGAGGTGCTGATAAATAAAACTGTGTGGAACAAACTCTCCCCTGATCTTCAGGAAATCATTCGCACGGCCGCGATGGCTTCGATGACCGAAACCTATACGTACAACGTCTTCCGCAACGCGCAGGCTATCGTGCGCTTGCGCAACGAGTTCAAGGTTGAGATACACGACACGCCAAAAGATTTCTTTCCTGAGTTCGTGCGGGCGACCAACATCGTGCTCGACCGCTATTCGACAAAGGACGCATTCTTCAAACAGGTTCTCGACTCTCAACGCACTTTCGCGCGCACCGTCGTGCCGTACTGGACCAAGATCCTCGACCTGTACAGCAACCTGGGAAACGCCGCGCTAACAGCGCAACCGGTGGCGCCCCCAGCACAACCGGCAGCGCCGGCAGCACAACCGAAAAAGTGAGTTTGCTCACTTTAGCGTCTACGGTTACCGGCTGCAGCGTCTCTTGACTGCAGCCGCGCCGCTCCACCCGCAGCGTGGGCGTGCTGAAGTGCGGCGCGTTCGCGCTATTCACGCGTAATGCACGGCGAACTACGCATCCTGTCGGCGCTCGATGCTGTGACCCGCTTTGTAGGCAAGGCCGTCGCCTGGCTTATTTTGCCGATGGTGCTCTCGCTGGTCTGGGAGGTGATCGCACGCTACTTCTTCAATGCACCGACGGAATGGGCCTACGACATGACATTCATGCTCTATGGCACGTTTTTCATGATCGGTTCGGCTTGGACGCTGCAGCGCGGTGGCCACATCCGCACGGATATCTATTACTCGCGCTGGTCGCAGCGCACGCAAGCGCGCGTCGACCTGGTTTGCTATCTCATTCTGTTTTTCCCCGCGATGGCCGTGTTTACGTGGCTGACGTGGGGCTACTTTTGGCGCTCGTATGAGTTGAACGAGCGCATCGTCACCAGCCCGTGGCTGCCGATTGTCTGGCCATTCAAATTCATGATGCCGGCGGCGGGCGCATTGCTTTTGATGCAAGGCGTAGCCGAAACGATCCGCGCTGCCATGCGCGCCGTGGGTTCCGAGGTCGACGTGGTTCCGCGTGACGACGAAGGGGCTGTCGCGACGTGAGCTCCGAATGGTTCGGACTGTTGTTGCTTGCGATTCTGTTCGGAGCCATCTTCATTGGCTTTCCAATCGCATTCACGCTGATCGCGGTCGCGATCATCGGCGGCTACGTATCGATGGGCCCTCTCGCGCTCCATCTGATGACGTTGCAGTTCTTCTCCGTGATGCGCGATCCTACGCTCGCCTCCGTGCCGTTTTTTCTGTTCATGGGCTACGTGCTCGAACAGTCGGGGCTGATGGAACGATTGTTCCGCGGCGTCCAGCTGGCATTGGCAACCGTCCGCGGATCGCTGTATCTCGCGGTGCTGATCACGGCGACGATTTTTGCCGCCGCAACGGGCATTGTCGGCTCGTCAGTCACGCTGCTTGGTGTGATGGCCGCGCCAGCGATGAAGCGCAGTGGCTACGACATCCGCATGAGCGCCGGCGTTATCACCGCGGGGGGCACGCTTGGCATTCTGATTCCGCCATCGGTGATGCTGATCGTGATGGGCCCGGTGGTCGGCGTCCCGGCCACCGACTTGTTCGCGGCAGCAGTCATTCCCGGCCTGTTGCTTTCCCTTCTGTACATCATTTACGCGCTGGTTCGCAGCTACCTGAATCCGTCGCTTGGGCCACCACTGCCGGTTGAGGAGCGCGCCGAGTCCGTTGGTGCTGTGGTGCGCGAGCTCGTCGTCGGCATCGCGCCTGTGGTGACCATTATTTTCGCCACGCTCGGCGTGATACTCGCAGGCATCGCGACGCCCACCGATGCCGGCGCGGTGGGCGCCTTCGCAGTCCTGCTGATGACGCTCATCTACCGCCGGATGACCTGGGCAAAGTTCAAGACGGCCGTTTATTCGACGCTGCTGACATCCTGCATGATCTTGTTGCTGGTAGCGGCTTCGAACTATTTCGGTGCGGTGTTTTCGCGCATGGGCAGCGCGTCGCTGATTGCCGAGTCCCTGTTGACTCTCGATTTGCCGCCGACATTAATGCTTATCGTGATCCTTGCGATCATCTTTGTGCTTGGTTGGCCGCTTGAATGGGTACCGATCGTCTTGATCGTCGTGCCGATTCTGCTACCGGCAGTGCAAAAGCTTGGCATCGACCTGGTGTGGTTCTGCACATTGGTTGCGGTGTGTCTGCAAACAGCGTGGCTTTCACCGCCGGTGGCGTTGTCCGCATACTTTTTAAAAGGCGTGGTTCCAGAGTGGGATCTGAAGGATATCTACGCCGGCATGATGCAATTCATGGTGCTGCAGGTCATCGGGTTGCTGCTGGTACTGTTCATTCCTGAACTGGCGCTCTGGCTGCCGCGCGTGTTGCGCGAGTGACCCGCAGTCGGCCACACACCACGCACTCCTATTTGCGCTGAAACCGTGGCGCCAAGAACGCCACGGTGGTCCCGATCAGAATGGCCATTCGACAGCGAGTCGTGGCGCGTTGACACTCGCGAGCGGGCCCGGATAGACTGCCCGCGCCTACAAAGATAAGACGAGCGCCTCCGCGCTGCACACCTGTAGCGCATTTGATCTGGAGACTCATGGCCTCGTTGTCAGTGCCTCGTCCACCAGCCGCACGCGTCTGTTTCAGAGTTGCCGCCACCCTGCTGATCCTGTACGTCTTTGACGTGCTGGTCGGCAAAGCCGCGGTACTCTTGCAATTCTCCGTTCCATGGCGTCTCGGCAATGTTGGTGAATTCGTCGTCGTCCTGGCCGCGGTCATCTTCTTCGTCGCTGGCGTGCTCGTGATCGAGGCACGCAACGATTCACAACAAGGGAGACATCCAATATGAAGCAATCAGTAATGAAGGAGCAGACAAATCCCGAGCGACGTCGCTTCTTGGAGATCTGCGGCCGCTACGGCTTCACGACCGCGGTGCTCGCGTCGACCGGTGGTTATCTGTGGTCCGACGATGCGATCGCGCAAACCGCAGCCGACGAGGAGGCGAAGCAGAAGGCCGCTAAATTCACGATGCTCTTCGCGACCGAATACAAGAACGAAGACTGGTCGCACCTGCCGATCCCGCAGTCGCAGTTCAAGACGAACCTCGAAGCGTCTTCGAAGAACGCCATCTATGTGAAACTGCATCCGGCTGGACAGCTGGGCATCGGCGCAGCGCTCGCGCAAAAAATCCAAGGAGGAACCGTGCAAGGCGGCGCGGTTTCGCTGTCGAATTTCTCCCCGTACGCGCCGGCCGTGGATCTGATCAACATTCCGTTCTGGTGCGGCGAGAACCAGAAGTTTGCGAACCTCGTCACTTCGCGCGCGTGGAACGACGAGATCACGCCCAAGGTCACGACGCGCGGCTACCAGCCGATCTTCTACTTCACGATGGACTCGCGCACCATCTCGAGCCGCAAGGGCTTCCGTCCGGTCAAGGTCCCGGGCGACATGCAGGGAATGAAGATGCGGGTTCCTCCCTCGCAGTTGCTGCAGACGTTCTACCGACTTGCCGGAGCCAATCCGACCGTCGTGCCGTGGGGTGAGACCGCCACGGCGATCAAGCAGGGCGTTGCCGACGGCCTCGATCCCGCCATCGCACCGCTGTACACGTTCGGGTTCGCAGACACCCTCGGCCATCTGACTGTCGTGCGCTCTGTTTCGGACGCGCAGATGTTCGCCGCGAACGCGGGTTGGTACCAGGCCCTTCCTAAGGAGCTCCAGACCGCGTTCGATGCGGCGGCAGAGCGCACACAACAGGAGTCGTTCGCGCAGATCGAGAAGGCCCGTGCGGTGTCGATCGCCGAATTCAAGCAGGCGGGCGCACAGTTTTACGCGATCAACGCCTCGGAGTACAAGCAATGGGTGGATGCGTGCGGCGAGCCTCGCAAGGAGTGGGAGGAATTCAAGGTGAAATTCGCGGGCTCGGTAGCGAATTTCGAGAAGCTCAAGGCGGCGGCGAACACCAAAGGTCCAATTACGGTCGGCGAATACACCGGCTGAACTTGCGCACGCGTAGCGGCGCTCTAGCCACAGCGCATCGCTTGGCCTGCCGCGGTAGAACGCCCGTGCGTTCCGCCGCGGCGACACCTGCCCGATGACACGATTCCTAAAGCAGCTCGACCAAAACGCTGAGCGCTGGGCGATGCTGATCTTCTACACGTTCATCTGCTTCGTCATCGTGCAGGAGGTCGCGCGTCGCTTTTTGCTCAATTACTCCTCCGCGTGGGCGGAAGAAGTTGCGCGCTATGCGTTCATCTACCTGGGATGGATCGGAGCGGCCTATGCAGTGCGCGAGCGAGCGCACGTGCGCTTCGATATCCTGCTGAGTCGCGTCGGACCGATGACCAAGGGCGTGTTGTACGTCGTCGGCGAGCTGGCCACGATCGCGTTCGCGTGTATTGCGCTGTACTGGTCGACGCACACCATCCAGCAGCTCCTTCACTTCGAAGGCACCACCCCGGTTCTGCGCATTAACAAGGCGTGGTTTGAAGCGGCGGTGCCGATCGGATTTGCGCTCGTCATCTGGCGCAGCCTGCAGGCGCTGCGGCGCGATGTTCGCAATCTGCTTGATCGCACCGAGCCGTACGTGGGCAAGACGATGTTCGAAGAGTAGCGATGGCGATCGCTCTGTCGATCGTAGCTATGGTTGCGCTGCTCGTGCTCGGCGTGCCCTTCTGGGTGGCCATGGGGCTGGGCACCGTAGCGATGCTCGCGACCACGGGCGCACTCCCCCTGACGCTGGTTGGCGAAGCGCTATTCGAGGGCGTCGACAGCTTTGCGCTGATCGCAATCCCGTTGTTCATTCTGACCGGGGACGCCATGGTGCGCAGCGGCCTTGGAATCAAGCTGCTCAATTTCGCCGAGGCGAGCTTCGGAAGTTTTCGTTCGGGATTCGGAACCTCGACCGTGATGGGGTGCGGCTTGTTCTCCTGCATCTCCGGTTCCGACGCGGCGGACGCTGCAGCGGTCGGTCGACTGACGATGGATCGCCTGCAAGAGAAAGGGTATCCGCGCGATTACGCATGCGCGCTTGTCGCAGCGGGTGCGTGCACCGGTATTCTGATACCGCCGTCGATCGCCTACATCATCATCGGTCTCGTGCTCGGGATCTCGTCGGCCACGCTGTTCCAGGCGGCATTCGTTCCGGGCGTGATGGTGCTGCTTGCTGTCATGATCACCAATGCGATCATCAACCGCGTCCGCGGGTATGAGCGGTCCACTGCGCGTTTTTCTTGGTCGAACTGGTGGCGCGCGCTGATCGACGCGCGCTGGTCGCTGGCAATACCGGTGATCATCCTCGGAGGGATCTATACGGGCGTGTTCACACCGACCGAGTCCGCCGCGGTGGCGGTTGCGGTGGCCATGGCGATTGGGTTCCGGGATCGTCAGCTTTCGATTCGCGACCTGCCAGCGATGCTGGGCACCAGCGCGCGCGTGTGCGGCGTGATCCTCCCGATCATCGCTGTCGCTCTGCTTTTCGCGCAGGCACTCACCGTCCTCGATGTCCCGCAGCAGTTCGTCGCATGGGTGACCGGCATGGGCACGACACGCACTCAAATCATTTTCCTGATGCTCATCATCTGGATCGTCGCCGGAATGTTCATGGAGGCGAGCCCCAACATCGTGGTCCTCGGGCCACTGCTGTTTCCGCTCGCGAAGCAGATCGGGATGGATCCCATCCATTTCTGTGTCTTCATGATCACCACACTGGGCCTCGGGTTCATCACACCGCCGTTCGGCCTCAACCTGTTCGTGATGGCGGGGCTAACGCGAACGTCGATCACGGCGATCGCAAGACAGGCAGTCCCGTTCGTGATCGCGATGATCATTGTGTCCGTCATCATTGGCTTCGTCCCAGCGCTTTCGCTATTCACGCTCAACCGCTGACGCTGCCGAGGGAAGCTAGTCAGCCGGCCGAAAATCCTCCGTCGACAAAGATTGTCTGACCGGTCACGTAGTCGGATGCGCGGCTGGCCAGAAACAGCGCGGTGCCGCGCAAGTCGCGCAGGTCGCCGTTGCGCCCGGCGAAAGTGCTATCGGCCATTTTGTGCCAGCGCACCGCATCATTCACGATGGGTTCGGTCAACGCGGTCGGAAAGAAACCCGGTGCAATTGCGTTCGCGTTTACACCGTAGCGGGACCACGCTTCTGCTTGCGCGCGCGTCAGTTGCGCTATACCGCCCTTCGACGCACCGTACGCCGCACCCATCGGAAACGCTCGCACCGATTGCAGGGACGCGATGTTGATGATGCGGCCCCAGCCTTTGGCAATCATCGCCGGTGCGAACGCCTGCGTAATGAAGAAAGGCGCGCTTAAGTTGATTGCCATTGTGGCATCCCAGTCGGCGTCGGCGACTTCCTCGATCGGGCGTCGGAGGTTGACGCCGGCAGCATTGACGACGATATCGGGCGGCCCGAAAAAAGACGGCGCTCGCGCGCACATCGCACGCAACGCATTGCGATCGGCGAGGTCCGCATTAACCGCCGCGGCACGGCCGCTATTGCCCTCGATTTGACGCTGCGTGTCGGCTAGTTGCGCAGCGCGCCTAGCAACGAGCACCAGCGCCGCTCCCGCCTCTGCCAATGCAAGCGCGATCTCGCGGCCGATGCCCGAGCTGGCGCCGGTGACAACCGCGACTCGCCCATTCAGATCAAATAGAGAAGCAGTCAATTGCGTACGTGTTCGCCGAGCTCGAAGCGATCACGCGGGAAATACTTCGCGAGGCGATCATCAGCGGTGCGAGCGTGCGCTTCCATCCCTTCAAGCCGAGAAATACGCGCCGTGGTCGGCGCGATTACTTGATTCGCTGCGCGAGTCATACGCTGCCAAGTGACCGTCTTGATGAACTTGTGAACCGACAAGCCGCCCGAATAGCGCGCCGCACCGCGCGTCGGCAACACGTGATTCGGACCCGACGCTTTGTCGCCGAACGCAACCGTCGTCTCTTCTCCAAGGAAAAGCGAGCCGTAGCACGTCAGATGCGCGAGCCACCAATCTAGGTCCTTGGCGTGCACTTCGAGATGTTCCGACGCGTGGCGATCGGACACCTGCACCACCTCTTCGCGATTGCCGCACACGATGACTTCCCCATAGTCGCGCCACGCGGCCCCGGCCGCATCGCGCGCAGTTGCGGGCAAAGCTTCGATTAACTGTGGCACCTGGCGCATCACCGCTTCAGCTAGCGGGCGTGATGTCGTGAACAGCCACGCCGGAGACTCGTGGCCATGCTCGGCCTGGCCCACAAGATCGCTCGCAACCAGCGCGGCGTCGGCAGAGTCATCGGCGATCACTGCCACTTCGGACGGGCCGGCGAACACATCGATGCCGACCTGTCCGAACAATGCGCGCTTCGCCTCGGCGACGTACTTGTTACCCGGGCCGACAATGATGTCGGCCGGTTTACCGGTGAATAACCCGTTCGCCAACGCCGCGATCGCCTGCACACCGCCAAGCGTCATGATGATGTCCGCTCCAGCGACTTTCATCGCGTACAACACGTGCGGATGGATGCCCTCGCCCTTGTACGGGGTCGAGCACGCGATCACGGTCGGCACTCCCGCGGCTTTGGCGGTCGCCACCGTCATGTACGCCGAAGCGATGTGTGCGTAGCGGCCGGTCGGCACGTAGCAGCCTGCGACGTTGCACGGAATCAGACGCTGCCCCGCGATCAACCCCGGATGCACCTCAGTCGAAAACTCTTGCATTGACTCGCGCTGCGCGTGCGCGAAGCGCCGCACCTGCGCCGTTGCAAACTCAATGTCGCGCTTGATATCCCCGTCGATCTGCGCAATTTGGAGTTCGATGGCATCGACGCTCATCACAATGTCGCCGGTCCAGCCGTCAAGCTTGCGCGCGTATTCGCGCACCGCCTCTTCGCCGCGCACAGCGATATTCGCCAGCATCTCATCGACGACCCGCCTCGCTTCGCCGGATTCGGTCTCGGGCGTCTTCGCCGCTTTCTTCAGGTATTCGATCATCTAATCACTTGTCGTGGGGCGCTCAAGCAGCGATAGCGCAAGCGGCGGGAAGACGATGAGCAACGCAACTACCAGCAGCTGCACTAAGGCCTCATCAGCTTGCTCAGCCCTGCATCTTCACGATGAACGGCATTTCAGTTCCCTTTTCCAGATCGAATTGTGAGCGCCCCGTGTGGTTGATGTGCTTGCCATAGATGTGAAGTGAAAGAGATACCGCATCCGTCTCGTTCCAGACACTGTGGATCATGCCCTGCGGCAGGGCCAAGACATCGCCTACACCGCACACCTTCTCGCCGACTTTTCTGAGATCGGCATACCCGGCTCGCGCCCGGTCGTCCGAACGCTCGAAAAACTCGTTTTTCTCCGGCCCCTCGACTCCCGCAACGACCGCCCAAGTGCCATGATCGTGAGGCGGTGCTCCGCGGTGCGGCAACCAACTCAGCGCCAAAACAGCCACCGTGTGATCCGGTTCCTCGTGGATCAAGTGGACGCCGAAGCCCTGCTCCGCATCGGCGCTGTACATGCGAGACTCTAGCCAGCTTGCTTTTGACAAAGCGGCACGGCGCGCGAGCGGGCGAACGTGGCTGAGAATCTGTCGTTCGTCGTCGAACTGCGCACACACGCGCTTAACGTCAGCCACAAGCTGCGAGATCGGATAAGAATCAGCATCCATCGTTTCGTCCTGGCAACTAGGCGAGCAGAATGCCAGTCGAAACTACGATCAGCAATAGCAACGTGAACTGACGAAAGCGCGTATCGCTGACGCGTGGAAATAACCGCAAACCGGCTAGAAGGCCGACGTAGTACGGCGGGGAGAGCAACAGCGACGTCCAGCCGGCCCTGGCATCGAACACGCCTTGCTGCCACAACATCGCGACGCCTATTAGCGAGCTTACGGCAACGTAAAGAGTCAGGTTCGCACGCGTTGTCTCGATCGGATCGGGACCGGAAAGTAGATAAAGGATCACCGGCGGTCCACCGATGCTGGTTGCACCCAGCATCGCGCCGCTAACCGCACCGAGTCCGACCGACGTGGTAAGGCGCGGGCGCCCCGCATACCGCCAACCGCGCAACAATACAATTGCAAATAAGATCACCGTGATCGCGATAGCGCGACGGATGATGTTTGGATCCACCGCGATCAGCGCCAGCACGCCTAGGGGTACTGTCACGCAGGCGGCCAGGATGATGGCGCCGATCACTTTCCACTGCACGCGATGCCGCGTCTTCACGAGCATCGGTGCTGCGGCGACCGACTCCAGCACCAGGATGACAGGCACCGCGAGCTTCGGGCCGAGCAGCAGCGCGAGGGGCGGCGCCATTACCATCGCGCCGCCGAAGCCGGTGATCCCGCGCACCGTACCGGCGCCGCAGGCGATCAGACCGGCGACGATCAGCGTGCTGGTGTCCACGCTGAAGATTGATTGCACGCTAGGCTGCGATCGTCATGTCCGTGCCGGCGAATCGCACACGCGCGTATTCGATGTCCTTTCGATTCGCGAGAAAGCCGACCAGCTCGGTCAGCGGTGTCGTGCGAAAGCGGCATTCGGGAGCAGGATTGCGCAACGGCTCGAGCAGCTTGCGGTCGTAGAAAGCAGCGAGCAGCACGTCTTCATCAGTCGCAGAAGAGCCGAGCTCGGCGCGCAGACGCGGAATCGCGGGCTCGAGGTGAGCCGCCGGTGCCTCGGTCACGTAGTCCGAAGGATCGATGTTCGCACGCTCAAGGAAATCAGCCGACGGCTGCGCGGCGAGCCGCCCGTAATAACCCCTTGCGTATTTTCGTATCTCGTCGGGGATCGTTTTGTAACGCTCGCCCTGCACGACGTTGATCGTCGCCTGCGTGACGATGTACTGCGCGAATGGGCTGACGAGGATCGGGTAGCCGAGGTCCTGCCGCACGCGCGCCACTTCCTCGAGGATCTCGGGTAGGCGGTGCCCAAGTTTCATCGTGTCGAGTTGGGAGCGCAGATTAGAGATCATCCCGCCGGGAATCTGATGCGCGTACAGATCGGCGCTGTAAGTAGCTATCTCTCCGCGCGGCTTGCTCTCTCTCTCGCTTACCCAGTGAAAGTAGGTCGCCACTTCCGCCAGCGCTTCGTCGTTCATTGACGTCGCGAACCCGAGCCGGCGCGCACGCGCGACGATGTCTTCGGTGGCCGGTAGCGATGCGCCGTTAGCCAGCGGCTCTGTCGCCGTATAGCCGAAGCGGAAGCCGCTTTTAATTGCGATCTCGTAGACCTCGGGCGAAAGGCCCGATTGGCAATGCGAATGCAGTTGCATGGGGATGGTGCCGGCGGCTTGCACGACGGCCGGGAAAAGCGAGCGACCGCGCTCGGGCGTCAACAGTCCGGTCGGATCCTTGATCGAGATGAAATCGGCGGCGAGCGCCACCAATTCGCGCGTGCGTTCGACGTAGTAGGTATCGGTATGCACCGGAGACAGCGTGTAAGTCATCATCGCGTTGACCTTCATCCCAGCTTCGTGCCCCGAGCGCAGCGATGATTCGATGTTGCGGTTGTCGTTCAGCGCGTCGTAGACGGTCAGCACTTTGATGCCGCGCCGCGCCAGTGCGTGCGAGTTCAGGGCAACGATGTCATCGGGAAAAAGCTCGAACGTATAAAGGCTCTGCGCACGCGTCAGCGCGTCGCACGGTGTGACAAGGTGTTCGCACAACAGCCCGATGCGATCCCACGGGTTTTCCTGCAAAAAGCGAACGCATACATCGAACACCGCGCCACCCAGGATGTTGATGTAGGCGTAGCCTGCACGGTCGATCGCGCCGAGGATCGGCGTCATCATTGCGGTGGTCATCCGCGTCGACCACAGGCACTGATGCGCGTCGCGCAAAGTGACGTCGATGAATTCGAAGCGCTTGTCGGATGAATTATTCATATCGCTCGCCAGCTCCCATCATCTGGTTCTAATTCGGCTGTATCACGATCAGCGGCTGACCGGCTTCCACAGTTGCAGCATCGGTGACCAGTATCTGCGCGACCGTGCCGTGTACCTCAGCGGGGATCGAGTTCATCAGCTTCATCACCTCAATGATCCCTATGATGTCATCCGGCTTCACCGCCTGGCCTACAGCAACAAAAGGCGGTGCGCCAGGCGACGGCGCGCAGTAAAACGTCCCGATCATCGGTGAGCGAACAACAATCGAATCTTCTGGCCATGTCGTTGTCGCGGCAGTGGAAATTGTCGGTGCGCGCTCGACCGGCTTTGCGACCGCGGGCTCAATGCGAGCGGCCGCTACGAGCGGAGGACCCGCCGTCGGCGCACTGGACTTGCGATGGCGCAGCTCGAGCTCGATGTCGCCGACTTTCAGTCGGAACTCCGAAAAATGTTCCGTGGACTTGATCAGCTCGACGATGCGAAGCAGATCGTCGTAGGTGAGTTGCTCGTGAGCCAAGTCATATCTCCACACAGCCCGCCGGCCAGGTCGATGTCGCCGATGGTTTCACATCATTGCACGGCGCTCGAAAATGCGGCAATAATGAAACATGACATTCCGCGCAACACAGCAACGCACGAAAGGTTCGTGCGAGCCGGAGGATTGGCAGCATGAGTAGCAACACAAGCAAGCCCGTCATCATCACCGTTGCGATTACCGGCGCAGTGCCGCGCAAGAAAGACAACCCTGGTGTGCCGGTGACACCGGAGCAGCAGGTCGAGTCGACGCATGAAGCCTTCGAGGCGGGTGCAGCGTTGGTTCACATTCACGTGCGCAATCCTGATGAATCTCCGGGTTCCGATCCTGAGTTGTATGGTCGGGTACAGGAAGGCGTGCGCAAGCACTGCCCGGGCATGATCGTGCAGTTCTCCACAGGTGGACGTGGGCGGGAACAGGAAAAGCGCGGCGCAATGCTGGGGCTAAAGCCGGACATGGCCTCATTGGCGACCGGCTCAGTCAACTTTCCGACCGGTATTTATGAGAACCCACCGGACTTCATCGAAGGTCTCGCACGCACGATGCTCGACAACGGCGTCAAGCCGGAGATCGAAGTGTTCGATCTGGCGATGCTTTACAACGCTGCGAACCTCGTAAAAAAAGGGTGGGTGAAAGAGCGGCCGCATGTTCAGTTCGTCCTCGGTGTTCCCAACGCGATGCCGGCGCGGCGATCGATCTTCGAATTTCTGCGCTCCGAGCTTGCGGCTGTTCTGCCCGATGCGACGTGGGTAGCAGCCGGCATTGGCCGGCATCAATGGGAGGTCAACCAGTGGTGCCTCGAAGCCGGCGGGCATTGCCGCACCGGCCTCGAAGATAATTTGCGCATCGAGTCTGATCGGCTAGCAGCCAGCAACGCTGAGCTCGTAAGCAAGATCGTCGACGCTTGCGAGCGTTACGACCGCCGGCCCGCCACGGCGGCAGAGGCTCGTCAGATTCTTGGGCTGGCTGCGGTCCATTGAGTGATGGATCTGAAGCTCGGCGGCAAAGTCGCGCTGGTCACTGGGGCGGGTGGTGGAATTGGCGCATCGATCGCCGCCACTTTGGTTGATCATGGCTGCAGCGTGTATGTGGCCGATGCCAATGCTGCCGCTGCTGCCAAGGTCGCCGCACAGTTCGGGGACCGCGCCAGTGCGCTGACGCTTGACGTGGGTAACGCTGCCGAAGCGTCGGCCGCCATCGATCAAATCGTGCGCGAGCGCGGTCGCATCGACATCGTCGTCAACAACGCGGGGATTCTTAAAACGGGCTCGGTAGTAGATGCATCGATCGCCGATTGGGACGAAGTCTGCCGCGTCAATCTGTCAGGCGTTTACTACTGCTGCAAGGCTGCGCTCAAGTCGATGGTTGCGCAGCGCTCCGGCAAGATCGTCAATATCGCATCGGTTTCGGCGATGAAGGGCGGTGGCTCGTTCGGCAACGTGCTGTACGGCACCACCAAGGCGGGCGTCGTCGCGCTGACCAAGGGCCTCGCGCGGGACTTGGCGCCGTTCGGAATCAACGTCAACGCGATAGCACCCGGCGTGGTGGAGACCAACATGACAAACACGTTGCTCACTCCGGAGCGACGCAAAGCGGTACTCGCCGGAATTCCGATGGGCCGCTTTGCATCGACCGACGATATCGCGCACGTCGTAGCGCTGTTGGCGTCCGACGTACTGGGCTATGTCACCGGCGAAACGATCGTTGTGGACGGCGGCTATCTGACGCGCTGAAGCAACATCAGTGAGGTGGCATCTAAGCCAAATAATTACCAAGGAGATAAGCGATGGACGAAAAAAAATCAGACGATGATTCGGTCACGGTGCCGAGTGGACCGGATTCCGCCCTGCCCCGCCGCCGATTCCTCGGCAACGTTGCCAAGGCCGCCGGCGGCGTTTTACTCGGTGACCTCGCCGCCACTACCGCGCATGCTCAATCCCCTGGCTCCGCCGCGCCGGCGGTGCAGTTGAAGAAGTTCACTGATTGGGGTTGGCCTCAGCCGTACGAACAGATCTCAGCAAAATCCAAGCAATGGCTGCAAAACAAAGGATGGTGGCCGCTGAACGCCGCGTGGATCGTTGTGTGGTCAGGCCAGGAAATGGTCGGCCATGTCCTGCAAACGCTGAAACTACTGGAAAGGCGTGGCATTGAAACCGAATGGAGAACATTCGTCGCGGCTGGTTTTTCCAACGAAGCGTTCATTCCAGGCCGCATTCAGATCGCCAACACAGGCGCGCTTGGCGTGCTGGCGCTGCTCACCAACAAAGTGCCGACGCGGGCGCTCGCAGTGCATTCGCCTGCATTAACGCACGCGGCCACCGTTCCTCTGGACTCGCCGCTGAGGAGCCTGGCTGATCTGAAGGGCGCGCGGGTGCTCAAGCGCCCTGCGGTCGTCGGCACGACGACCGGATCGACCAATCACTTCGGCTTCATTGCAGCGGCTCAGTACCTAGGACTCAAGCCGAACGAGGACTACACATTGCGAAGCACACCGCCTGGCGATCTCGCCACCGGCCCGAAGGGGATCGACGTCTATACGATCTGGGAGCCACATGTGTCGTACTCGACCGAGGTGCTTAAGGCTACGCGCGTGCTCGAGCCACTCGATCCGTATTACATCTATAGCGGCTATTACTACGGGCGCCAGGAAATCGAAGACAACGCGCCCGATGTGATGCAAGCGATGACCGATGCATTCATCGAAGCTGTTTTATGGGCCAAGGCGACTCCTGACGAGGCGATTAAATCGCTGATGAGCCGTCCGGAGTATGGCCGCCTGGGACGTGACCTGATCGAGAAGATGACCAATCGGTACCTGTTATGGCCGAAGCCTACCGTCTACTACCCGTTCGCCGATCCGAACGGCGTTTGGCCGGCGGAAGAGGCTCGCATCAGTGAGTGGGCGTTTGAGACGGGTGCGTCAAAGACCAAGGTGACCAACGTCGACTGGCAAAACGTGCGGCGTACCAGTTACATGGACGCCACGTTCGGCAAGCTTGGATGGGCCGTTCCAGATCGGCCGCCATTCCTTCCGAAGGACTTCGGAGGCGTCGGCAAGCTGCCGTACAAACCGTACGGCGCCGCGTTGCTGAACGGACCGGCGCCGTTTCCCGAGCCGGGCGAGCTGAAGAAGCCATGGACCTTCAAAGGTAAGACATACACTCCATGAGCGAAGCCGGACGCAGCGCGCTGCTGGCGCAGCGATCGTCGCAGCCGAAACGCGCCGGCGAAAGCGTGTGAAAGCCCAGTTACTGCAGGCAGCAGCGAGTCGACGCGCGGCACCGCTCGATGATGAGGTGGCTCGGCTCACGGCGTCAATGCTGCCGCCTGCACAGCCTGCGTGGCGTCGATGGCTTGCGCGCCTTTCGCATTTTTGGCTGCTGGTGACATTCGTTGTTGTCTGGCAGCTGATCAGCGTTTACGGGCAGCGCATCAATCCACAGCTCGAAGTGATGATGCCGCCGCCGACGGCAGTGTTCTCGGCGGCGGTTGACCTTCTTGGCCGCGGTGTGCTGTTCACGCATATCTTCGACAGCATGTATCGCGTGCTGCTCGCGGTCAGCGCTGCGACGGTTCTCGGTGTGCCGCTCGGACTGGCAATGGGATGGTCCGTACGCTTTCGTTCGGTAGTCGATCCGCTGCTCGAGTTCATTCGGCCCATCCCACCGTTGGCGTGGATTCCTCTGAGCATTCTCTGGTTCGGACTCGGTGACGCGCAGATCGTCTACATCATTTTTCTGGCGGCGTTTTTCCCGGTCGTGCTGAACTCGATGGCGGGAGCGCGCGATGTCGATCCGTATCTCGTGCGGGCGGGACTCAGTCTCGGCGCCAGCGGAGGCGAGCTGTTTCGCACCGTTGTTCTGCCGGCCGCGTTGCCAAACATCTTCACCGGCATGCGCATCGGGCTCGGGATCGGCTGGATGGCGCTCGTCGCCGGCGAACTAGTGGCGGCGCCGAGCGGACTCGGCTATCTGATCAACAACGCGCGCACGCTGTTCCGCAGCGACTACATCCTGCTCGGAATGGTGCTGATCGGCGTTCTGGGTCTCCTGCTCGACTACCTAATGCGCCAGGCCGCGCGGCTGGTGATGCCGTGGCACCGCGGGCAATAGCGATGGCTCAAGTCAACGTCGACCACGTCAGCAAGCTGCATTTCTCGATCAAGGGCGAGCCGCTGCTCGCTCTGATGGACGTGACGTTTCAGGTCGAGAAGAACGAGTTCTTTTCTATCGTCGGGCCGAGCGGATGCGGCAAGACGACGTTGCTGAACCTGCTCGCCGGGTTCGAGCAACCCACGCGCGGGGAGCTTCGTGTCGGCGGAAAGGCCATCGGCGCGCCTGGATGGGAGCGCGCTGTGGTGTTCCAGGAATACGCGCTGTTTCCCTGGTACACCGTATCGCAGAACATTCGCTACGGGGTGCAACGCAAACGCCTGCCGGAGGCAGAACAAAGCCGGCTGGTCGATCATTACATCGGTCTGGTCGGCCTGCGCGGATTCGAATCACGCTATCCGCGAGAGTTGTCGGGCGGCATGCGTCAGCGAGTCAGCATCGCGCGCGCGCTCGCGGTAAATCCTTCAATCCTGCTGATGGACGAGCCGTTCGCGTCGCTCGACATTCAGACGCGCGAGTACATGCAGGACGAGCTGCTGAAGATCTGGCAGAGCGAACCTAAAACCGTTATTTTCGTGACGCACAGCATCGACGAGGCGATCAAGCTGTCCGACCGCGTGGCGATCATGGGGCCGCGTCCGGGGCGCATCGATGAGATCAAGACTGTCGACTTCGAGCGCCCGCGCGATCCCACCAATCCCGAAGTGGTGCGCCTAGCCGCCGAGGTCAAGCAATGGCTGCGACAGCAGGTGTTCGAAAGCAAATCGGCAATGCACCCCGCTTAGCGATCAATCGATTTGCAGGACGACTTTGCTTGAAGTGATTCCTGCCGCGCGAGCGCGACCATCAGTTGATTGGGACCAGGGAGTGTGGGCTGCGCAATAGTGGAAAGCTTCAGCACATTGAGCCCGCCCGGCGCCGTCATCAATATCGCTTTCATCTTTTCTTTCCAACGTTGGCAAATCGTTGCGCCAGCAGCGCCACCACGATGCCGAGAACAATCGCCCATTCGAGCGACAGCGTGATCGTTGCAACGAACGTCACCAGCAGCGGCCAGCGTTGATCCCGCTCTTCCTGCCAGATGCGGACGATCTCGCGGCGGTCGATTAATCCCCACGCGACAAGGAACAGCAGCGCTGCGATCACGGCGAACGGAAGATATCGGGCAAGCGGCGCCACGAAAAAAAGGATCGCGATCAGGAACATCGCTGCGCAGATGGCCGCGAGTGGCGTGCGCGCGCCGGACACGGCATTCACACCCGAGCGATTGAAAGAACCGCTCGCGGGGTACGCCGAGAAAAAAGCGCCGGCGAGATTCGCGACGCCCTGCCC
>DATLMT010000176.1:0-9843 GCA_035537135.1 Burkholderiaceae bacterium
TCAGGTAGGCCTCGGTTCTTTCGCACACGTTGAAACGGTGTCACTTCCGTACGGCCGCAAACGCGCGCTCGAAATCGCAACCACACTGGCGGCGGAGCCGGAATTGATGCTGCTCGACGAACCGACACAAGGCATGGGACACGAAGACGTCTCGCGTGTAACCGAGTTGATCAAGCGTGTCGCCGCCGGACGCACCGTGATGATGGTCGAGCACAACATGAGCGTCGTCGCAGGTATTTCGGATCGCATCACCGTACTCGCCCGCGGAGCGCTGCTCGCGGAGGGGCCTTATGAAGAGGTATCAAACAACGCCGCGGTCAAGGAGGCGTATATGGGTACCGCCCAAGCGCAGCTCGAAGGCATTGGACATTAAGCATTGCCCATGACCGCCGCGCTCGAAATCAAGAATCTTCACGCCTGGTATGGCGAGTCGCACATATTGCATGGCGTCGACCTGCATGTTGGCAAGGGCGAGGTGGTTACCCTGTTAGGACGCAACGGCGCGGGGCGTACCACTACGATGCGGTCCATCCTTGGATTGACTGGTGCGCGCAAGGGTTCGATCCAAGTTGACGGGACCGAAACGATTGGACTGAGAACCTACCGGATCGCACATCTTGGCATTGGCTACTGCCCAGAAGAGCGCGGAATTTTTGCGAGCCTGTCGTGCGAAGAAAATCTGATGCTGCCGCCGCCGGTTGGCGTTACTGGCGCTAATGGCAAAGGTGGCATGAGTGTCGACGAGATCTACGCGATGTTTCCAAACTTAAAGGAGCGCGCTAAATCCCAGGGTTCGCGCCTTTCCGGCGGAGAACAGCAAATGCTTGCAGTGGCGCGCATACTGCGCACCGGGGCGCATCTGTTATTGCTTGATGAGATCTCAGAAGGCCTGGCACCGGTCATCGTCAACAAGCTGGCGGAGATGATCCGGACTCTAAAAGCCAAGGGCTACACCATCGTGATGGTTGAACAGAACTTCCGCTTTGCGGCGCCTTTGGCCGACCGTTTTTATGTCATGGAGCACGGGACTATCGTCGAATCGTTCCCCGCCGCCGAGTTGCGCGCTAAGGAAGCGACGTTGCACGAGCTTCTTGGAGTTTGACCACGCAGTTTTTACTTCGCTATACACAAGGAGACGTAATGAGACTTAAGAAGATATGCGCCGCATTTGCGGCGTGCGGCCTGGCCTTCGGCATGTCTGCCGCCAGTGCTCAAAAACTTTCGGACGACAAGATCGTGATCGGATTCGTTACCGACATGTCTTCTTTGTATTCGGACATCGACGGCCCAGGTGGAGTGGAGGCGATCAGGATGGCGATCGCCGATATGCAGAAGGAGTTCCCTGGGAAGAAGATCGAAGTCGTGTTTGCCGACCATCAGAACAAGGCAGACATCGCATCGGCGAAGGTGCGTGAATGGATCGACCAGGGCGGGGCTGATGTGATCATCGGAGGGACCAATTCGTCGACCGCGCTGGCCAGCGCAAAGATCGCTGCCGAGAAGAAGAGGCCGTATATTCAAGTTGGTGCAGCAAGTTCACGGCTGACCAACGAGGATTGCACGCCATACACGGTGCACTATGCGTACGACACGATTGCACTCGCCAATGGCACGGGCGCGGCGGTAGTCAAGAGTGGAGGCAAAAGCTGGTTCTTCCTCACAGCCGATTATGCGTTCGGCCATTCGCTCGAAAAAGATACTGGCGATGTGGTCAAAGCCAACGGCGGCAACGTAGTTGGCGCGGTTCGGCACCCGCTGTCGGCGTCGGATTTCTCGTCGTTCCTTCTGCAGGCGCAGAACAGCAAAGCGCAAATTCTGGGACTTGCGAATGCCGGCGGCGACACGATCAATTCGATCAAGGCCGCCAACGAGTTTGGCATCACGAAGAACATGAAGTTGGCGGGGCTGCTGATGTTCATCAACGACATTCATAGCCTAGGCTTGCCGACCACGCAGGGCATGTATCTGACGGATGGCTGGTACTGGAACCAATCGCCCGAAACTCGAGCGTGGGCGCAGAAATTTTTCGGCAAGATGAAGCGCATGCCGTCGATGCTGCAGGCTGGCGATTACTCAGCAGTAACGCAATATCTAATGGCAGTCAAAGCGGCCGGCACCGATGACGCTGATGCGGTCATGGCACAGCTGAAAAAGCAGAAGATCAACGACATGTTTGCCAAGAACGGCTACATCCGTGAGGATGGCCGCATGATTCATGAGATGTACTTGATGCAGGTCAAGACACCGGCGGAGTCGAAGGAGCCGTGGGACTACTTCAAAGTGGTTCAAAAGATTCCGGGAGAGCAGGCCTACCAGCCACTTGCGCAGTCCAAGTGCTCTTTGGTGAAGAAGTAAGATATTTCTGGCGCCGGCTTCGCCGTCGCGGAAATATCTCGCCGAGTTCGAGCGGACCCGTGCCGCTTAACTCGGCGTTTTCGCACCTATGACCGAATTATTCGGCATTCCCCTTCCGGCGCTGCTAAGCCAGTTGTTGCTCGGGCTCGTCAATGGCTCGTTCTACGCGATCCTGTCGCTTGGTCTGGCAGTGATCTTCGGATTGCTGAACGTGATCAACTTTGCGCATGGCGCTCTCTACATGATGGGCGCGATGTTCGCTTGGATGGGCCTGACCTACTTTGGGCTGAATTACTGGGTGATGTTGGTTGTGGCGCCGCTGCTGGTCGGCATCTTCGGCATCATTATCGAACGACTGTTGCTGCGACATCTATACAAGCTCGATCACTTGTACGGCCTGTTGCTGACATTCGGCCTGACGCTTCTTATCGAAGGCTTCTTCCGCTCGTTCTACGGCGTATCTGGCCTGCAATATCAAGTGCCGGAACAGCTCGCCGGTGCGCGCAATCTAGGCTTCATGATCTTGCCTAACTATCGCGCTTGGGTTGTCGTCGCTTCCTTGATTGTATGTTTCGGGACGTGGTACGTGATCGAGCGCACCAAGCTGGGTGCGTTGCTGCGTGCCGGCACCGAGAACGCAAAGCTCACGGAGGCATTCGGCGTCAACGTGCCGCTCATGGTAACGCTGACCTATGGGTTCGGTGTCGCACTGGCTGCCTTTGCCGGCGTGTTGGCAGCACCGATCCTGCAGGTCCAGCCGTTAATGGGCAGCAACCTGATCATCGTGGTCTTCGCGGTCGTCGTTATCGGCGGCATGGGCTCGATCATGGGTTCGATCTTGACCGGGCTGGGCTTGGGCGTCATCGAAGGCTTTACCCGTGTGTTTTATCCGGAGGCATCGGCCACGGTCGTCTTCGTGATCATGGCAATCGTGCTGTTGCTCCGCCCCGCGGGTTTGTTCGGCAAGGAGAAGTAAGTGAAGCTGACCCGCGAGTTCACGATCTTCCTTGCGTTACTGATTCTGGTCGCGCTGCTGCCGGCGTTTGGTGCCTATCCAGTCTTCGTGATGAAAGTGATGTGCTACGCGCTCTTCGCATGCGCCTTCAATCTGTTGATCGGCTACACCGGCTTATTGTCGTTCGGTCACGCAGCATTTCTCGGGGGCGCTGCCTACGCGACCGGGCACGCACTGAGAGTTTGGGGAGTGCCGACTGAAGTTGGTCTGCTGGTCGGAGTTCTGAGCGGTGCGGCACTTGGACTGGTGATGGGAATTATCGCAATTCGGCGCAGCGGCATTTACTTTTCGATGATCACGCTCGCGCTTGCGCAGATGCTCTATTTCTTCTTTCTGCAGGCGCCGTTTACCTACGGAGAGGACGGGTTGCAGAGCGTGCCGCGCGGCAGTTTGCTCGGCGTGATAGATCTGACCAAAGATCTGACGCTGTACTACGTCATTCTGATCATCTTTGTGTTGTCGTTCCTGCTGATTTTTCGTACCGTGCATTCGCCTTTCGGCCAGGTGCTGAAAGCCATTCGCGAGAATGAGCCGCGGGCGACGTCGCTTGGCTACGACGTGGCGCGCTTCAAGCTGCTTGCCTTTGTTTTGTCGGCGGCACTAGCTGGGCTGGCCGGTGCCAGCAAGACATTGGTGCTTGGGTTTGCGACGCTGACAGATGCGCATTGGAGTACGTCGGGACTTGTCATTCTGATGGTACTGGTTGGGGGAATGGGAACGATGCTGGGTCCCATTCTCGGCGCAGTCATCATCGTTGCGCTTGAAAACAAGGTCGGCGATATCGGCTCGTTCCTTGGACGTGCAACGGGCATCGAGTGGTTCAATGGACTTGGCGAGGCGGTGACGATTGTGACGGGTTTGATCTTCGTCATTTGCGTGATGGCGTTTCGCCGCGGGCTGGTCGGCGAGTTTCAGGCTTGGTGGCTGCGCAACCGAACGCCTGTGGTGGCGCCCGCCAGCAGCTAATACCGCCTGTCCGTATCAGCATTGCAGTAGCCCGCAAGCAGGGCGTTATCACCTCTTATCGGCTGAACGGAGTCTGTAACGGCGACATCTTCGTCGATACAATCGATCGATCCGGGCCTTCGCCCCGCACGATAGTGCTCTCGCACGCGACGAACGCATGGCGTTAAACGTTTCGATGATGTACCGGCGCACCGATCGTGGCGTGCGCGAGGTCTACGAAAAGTCGCATCAGTTCACGCAAAGTGAGCGGCTGATCCTGATCTTGCTTGACGGCCGGCTCAACGTTGCCGGCCTGAAGACGCGTTTGCCCAGTCTCAACGACGAGCGCATTGAGCGCGCGCTGCGCAAACTGCAGGAGGCAAGTCTGGTGGAGCCAATCAGCTACCAGGCAGGCAAAGGCAACGGTTCGGCGGCCCCGGATGCGACGCCACTCGAGCCCGACGCGGTCGCACACTTTCTGGAACAGACCGATCTCGATCCGATAACCGTCTTTGGTGATTCGGACGAGGCGATCGCGGCCGAGATGGTGCGCGCCAGCGTCGAACAGGCCGCGGCGCAGCTAGCGCGCGAAGCCACAATCATAGGGCGCCCGGTTGGGTCACCGGAGCCGGCGATTAAATCGAAAGATGGCGCTGGGAAATTGGAGGGTAAGCGCTCACATAGACGGAAGAAACGTCGCGATGCGACTACCTCGCATGGCTTGAACGGGGCGTCGACGCATTGGGCGATCACCACCGTAAACGTTCCGGACCGGCTCGATCTGCAGGAAGAGCGGGACCGTGCGGAGGCCAGTGAATACTCCGACGGACGCCGACGCGAAATTCTTCGCCTATGGATGAAGCGGCTCTTAATGGTGGCAGTGATAGCGGTCATTGCGGCTGGCGTATACGCAACGCTGGCGCCGCTACGCGAAGAGACTTCTGCGGCACGCGTGTCCGAGCGCCTAACTGCTGTGTTCAAGCGTCCGGTACGCGTTGCCGATACCGATTTCAAATTTTCGCCGACGCCGCGTTTAACCGTCCGCGGAATCGATGTCGGGGGGCAATTTAGAGCCGACGAAATATCGCTGCTCATCAACTGGAAAGATTTATGGAGCGCCATCCGCGGCGGCAACTGGGTTTGGAGCGAAGCGCTGATTGCGCCAATGGCCGTTACCCCCGCGCAGGCGGCGTACATCGTTCGGACGCTTCCGGGCGGTGCCCGCGAGCTGCCAAGCAAAATCTCCACGATCCGCTTCGCTTCGATTCGCATCGGCGACTCACGCCTGTTTCCGGATGCGTTCGAGGGTGTTCTCCGCCGGACCAACGATGGCTCATTCGGAGCGCTCGTGCTGCGGCCACTTGATACCGACGGAACCATGCAGCTGTCGTTTCGGCCTGGCCGGCTGCCCGATGGTCGTGAGTCGATCGAGTTCCGTCTCAACGCGGACCGGTGGATGCCGCCAATAGGACCGCGGGTTAGATGGAATGAGATTCAAGCGACCGGTCGGATCTTCGACAACATTGTCGAAGTTTCCGAGTTCACGCTAGCGGGATTCTTCGGCATCACCAGCGGTACCGTATACGCTGCGACGGACGTTGAATGGGCGATCACCGGTATTGCCGGCGCTTCCAACATCGATGTCGAGTCGGTGCTGCAGGGACTGCGCCCGGCGGGACAGACAGCCTCAGAGGGCCCGCCGACGGCAGTGCAGGGCACCGCCACGATGAGCCTTACGATTGCTGGCCGAGGCCAGACGTTGGACGACGCCATTGCAAGAAGCGCAATTGCGGGCCCGTTCCAGATCCGCTGGGCGACGCTGAATGGAATCAACCTCGGCCTGGCCGCATCACAAGGCGCAATGGCTGCAGGAACGACGCGGTTCACGGAATTCAACGGGCTGATGGCCGCGTCGGCCAACGGCGTACGGTTTGAGGACACCGGCGGTCGCGCGGGTGCGATGGCCGCGCGCGGCGACTTTACGGTTGCGCCCGACTTGGCGCTAGCCGGCGGTGTGCGGGTGGAACTGGGCGCGCAGCGCGTGCAGGCGCCGGTGAGCTTGAGAGTGCGTGGCACGGCACTGGAACCGCGCTTCAGCCAGTAGCTGTTGTTTCACGTGAAACCGTCGCGTGTTTCCACGCGTGGAAGTTGTTTCACGTGGAACTCTCATGCGGGTCGGTCTTCTCGCGCCGTATACTCGGAAGGTCGTGACAATCCCGACGCGCTGGTAATTCAGCCACCAAATGCGATTCCCCGAGCATTTTGACGTAATTGTGGTGGGCGGCGGTCACGCCGGGACCGAGGCTGCGCTGGCGGCGGCACGGATGGGTAGCAAAACTCTTTTGCTGACGCACAGCTTAGAGACTTTGGGGCAGATGTCCTGCAATCCGTCGATAGGCGGCATCGGCAAGGGTCATCTGGTTAAGGAAATTGACGCACTCGGCGGCGTCATGGCGGCGGCCACCGACGAAGCCGGTATCCAGTTCAGGATATTGAATCGTTCGAAGGGTCCGGCGGTGCGCGCAACGCGCGCGCAGGCTGATCGGGTGCTTTACCGCCATGCGATTCGGCGCCGGCTTGAGAACCAACCCAACCTGAGGCTGTTCCAACAGCCGGTCGACGACCTGCTACTCGACGGCGACAGGATACGCGGTGCCATCACGCAATCGGGCCTCCAGTTCTATGGCTCTACGGTGGTGTTGACCACAGGGACTTTTTTAAATGGCTTAATCCACATCGGGTTGGAAAACTACGCTGCGGGCCGCGCCGGCGATCCCGCGGCTGTCTCCCTCGCCGCGCGGCTGAAGGAAATGAAATTTCCGCAGGGGCGCTTAAAGACCGGGACGCCTCCGCGCATCGATGGTCGGTCGATCAACTTTGCGGCGTGCGAAATGCAAATCGGCGACGTCGATCCGGTGCCGGTGTTTTCGTTTCTAGGCACGCCCGATAAACACCCGCAGCAGGTCCCGTGCTGGATTACGCATACCAACGAGCAGACGCACGAGGTGATCCGCGCCAACTTGGATCGCTCGCCAATGTATTCAGGCCGCATCGAAGGAGTGGGCCCACGCTACTGCCCATCAATCGAGGACAAGATCCATCGGTTCGCCGGGAAGGCAAGCCATCAGATCTTCCTGGAGCCCGAGGGCCTGACTACGCACGAGGTATATCCAAACGGAATTTCCACGTCGCTACCTTTTGACGTACAGCTGCAAGTCGTGCGATCAATCGCCGGGTTGCACGCAGCGCACATCGTTCGTCCGGGCTACGCAATAGAGTACGACTATTACGATCCGCGGGCACTAAAGCGCTCGCTTGAAACCAAGGCGATAGAGGGGCTGTTTTTTGCGGGGCAAATAAACGGCACTACGGGCTATGAAGAAGCAGCCGCGCAAGGACTATTAGCGGGGATCAACGCGGCGCTTGTAGCCAGTGGCCGGGATGCATGGTGTCCCGCGCGCAGCGACGCGTATCTAGGCGTGCTGGTCGACGATCTTATTACGCGCGGCGTTGCCGAGCCGTATCGAATGTTCACCAGTCGTGCCGAGTACCGGTTGTCACTGCGCGAAGACAACGCCGACGCACGCTTGACGGAAGTGGGGCGTCGCCTAGGATGTATCGACGATACGCGGTGGGAAATGTTCTGCCGCAAGCGGGACGCGATTGCGGCCGAGGTGGAGCGGTTGAAAACAACGTGGGTGAATCCTCACTGCGTCGGAGCGTTAGAAGCGACAAGGGTATTTGGCCAGCCGATCGAGCGCGAATACACGCTCGCCGAGCTATTGAAGCGTCCTCAAACGACATACGAGAAGTTGATCAGCTTGCGCCGCGTCGACGGGTCTCTAGTTGGCGGCGGCGCTGCTGAGGATACGGCGGTGTCGGAGCAAGTCGAAGTTTCGATCAAGTATGCGGGCTATATCGACCGCCAGCGAGGCGAAGTTGCCCGCCTCGAATCGCATGAGACGACGCGTATTCCTGCTGAGTTTAATTACGACAATGTGCGCGGACTCTCGTTTGAAGTAGGCCAGAAGCTTCGCGAGCATCGGCCGGAAACCATCGGCCAGGCATCGCGCATTTCAGGCGTCACACCCGCCGCGATCTCGCTGCTGCTGGTTCATCTAAAGCGATCGACCGGCAGCCAAGGGCGGCTTGCCGCTTAACTAGTTAAAAAACTTTACCGGTCGTTTGGAAGATAAAACTGCGTCGATCGACGTAAGCTCTCTTACCAGCGCCGCCGCTGATCTGAAATTGCAGCTCAGCGAATCTCAATCCGACGCGCTGGTGCGCTACGCGCGGCTGTTGCTGCGCTGGAATTCCGTTCATAACCTGACCGCGATTGAAACGCCCGCGCGAGTGCTGAGTCATCATCTGCTTGATTCCCTCTCAATTGTTCCCGAGGTTCAACGCATTGCCGGCGACCGCTCGATGCAAATTCTTGATGTCGGCGCTGGTGGTGGGTTGCCAGGAATTCCACTAGCGATCGCAGCGCCGAAGCTGCACGTAACGCTGATCGATAAGGTTCAGAAAAAAGTCGCGTTCTTGACGCAGGCAAAGCTCGAGCTGGGGTTGGACAATTTGACGTGCGTGCACGCGCGTGTCGAGACATTGCAAGCCCAACCGCCGTTCGATCTGATCGTGGCACGCGCATTTTCATCGTTAGCAGAGTTTGTTGTCTTGACCCGACACATACTCGCACCCAACGGCTGGTGGTGTGCAATGAAGGGTGGACTACCGCGCGACGAGCTCGACGAACTGAAGCGATCCATTTTCGACGTGCGCATAGGGCCTGTAGTGAAACTGCGGGTGCCACATCTGAACGCCGAGCGTCACCTGATATGGATGCAGTTAGCAACGTAAATGGCGCGCATTTTCTGCGTCGCTAATCAAAAGGGCGGTGTCGGTAAGACGACAACCGCGGTGAACCTGGCCGCCGGGATCGCGGCCCATGGGCAGCGTGTACTGCTCGTAGACCTCGACCCGCAAGGCAATGGAACGATGGGAAGTGGAATCGATAAACGCACGCTGTCCCACAACGTGTATCAAGTGCTGCTGGGGATGGCCGACGTTCGAAGTGCGCGGCAGCATGCGGAACACGGTGGGTACGACGTGCTCGGCGCCAACCGTGAGCTTGCCGGCGCTGAAATTGAGCTCGTCGATCTGGATCACCGCGAGACGCGACTGAAGGAAGCGCTGGCGCCAATCAGCGATGCGTATGAGTTCATCTTGATCGACTGCCCGCCGTCGCTGTCGCTGCTGACCTTAAACGGGCTATGTGCAGCGCATGGGGTCATCATTCCGATGCAATGCGAATACTTCGCGCTCGAAGGGCTTGCGGATCTGGTCAACACGATTCAGCGCGTCGCCGCTAATCTGAATCCAGAGCTGCGCATTATCGGGTTGCTGCGCGTGATGTTCGACCCGCGCATGACACTGCAACAGCAGGTGTCGGAACAGCTGGTCGCTAAGTTCGGCGACAAAGTGTTCGACGCGATTATTCCGCGCAATGTGCGGCTGGCAGAAGCGCCAAG
>DATLMT010000177.1:0-12216 GCA_035537135.1 Burkholderiaceae bacterium
CGTAAACAGCACGATCGGTGGATCGGACGATACGAAGAAAATCACCACGATCGCTGCTATCAGAACCCAAAACGGAACGCTGCGGCCGAGTTGAAAACTCTTGCCGCTGTAAAACGGCGCGCTCGATACCATCGTGAATCCGGCATACACGGTAAAAAAGAACGCTGCCCAAGGCAACCACGCTTCGCGGATCGGAAACTTGTTGTCGACCGCGAGCCAGACAAAGCCCGCAATCAACGCCGCCGCAGACGGACTTGGCAGTCCCTGAAAGAAACGCTTGTCAATGACGCCCAGGTTCGCGTTGAAGCGCGCCAGCCGCAACGCGGCGCCTGCGCAATATACGAATGCGCCAGCCCAGCCCCAGCGCCCAAGATCCTGCAGCGCCCATTCGTACATCACCAGCGCGGGCGCGACGCCGAACGACGTCATGTCTGCCAGCGAATCGAACTGCTCGCCGAAAGCACTCTGCGTGTTGGTCAGTCGAGCAACGCGCCCGTCCATGCCGTCCAAAATCAGCGCCGCGAAAATGGCGATCGCGGCTAGCTCGAACTTCTGGTTCATCGCCTGCACAATGGCGAAGAAGCCTGCAAACAAGTTGGCTAAAGTGAACAGGTTCGGCAACAGGTAGATGCCGCGCCGCCGACGCGCGATGCTCGGCACGTCGTCAAGAACCGGCGAAGCCTGCAAGCCGAACGGGCGCGGTTTGCGGCGGCGGAAGCGCATCAAAGTGTGGCGATCACCGTCGTGGTGGCATAGACCTTGTCGCCGACCGCGACCTTCGGCGTGGCCGACGGCGGCAAGTAGACGTCGACTCTCGAGCCGAAACGGATAAATCCATAGCGCTGTCCGCGCGAAAGCGCCTCACCGGCTTTCACGTAACACAGGATGCGGCGCGCGATCAGGCCAGCTACCTGGACCACGGAGATACGCTGTCCACCGGAAAGCTTCATCACTAGTGCGTTGCGTTCGTTCTCGCTCGATGCCTTGTCGAGATCTGCGTTGACGAAGGTCCCCGATTTGTAGTCAATGCGCTCGATTGTGCCGTCGACCGGCGAGCGATTACTGTGAACGTTGAACACGTTCATGAAGACACTCACCAGCAATGAATCGGCTTGCGTATAAGGATCAACCGTCTTCTGAACACGGACGATGCGGCCGTCAGCGGGCGACAGGACGACATTCGGCTGCGCGGGAACCGCGCGCGGCGGATCGCGGAAGAACTGGATGATGAAGACCGCAATTAACCACAGCGGCAGCGACCACACCCAACCGAAGAAAATCGCCACCAGGACGGCCGCAACGACAGCCGCGCCGATATATGGCCAGCCTTCACGCGCAAGAATCGGATGCGGGTAATTCAACGCTGCTCCCTCTGAATCAGATGGACCGATGGTATCGGAACGACAATTACGGCAAGAATCGCGCCTTTCCGGTGACGCTCAGCCGCTCAGTGGAGCGGCCGGATTCGAAGGTAGGCGGTGCAACGGCGTCGGAAGACTGCATTGCCGAACGCATCATCATCGGCTGCGGCGGAGCGGCTTCACGCACACCGAAATTTATTTCTTCTAGTCGAATGCGATTCGGTGGAACTCCCATTGACTGGCCGGCAGCGCTGAACCGCGCATTCAGATTGGCAACGGCGAGTTGAATCAACTGCGCTTCAACTTTGTCGCGCGCTGCCTTCGACAGCCTGAAGTCCACGCCGCCCAGCGCAAGCAGCGGTTGCGCGGCGGCGACCGTCTTGGGAAGTCCAGCCAGGTTGTCGGTACGCACGGACACGCCCTGGCGAACGCGCCACCCGGTAATCGTGCGATTGCTGCCGCTCGAATAGACCGGGTAACTGCTGTAGCCCGACGTTTCGATGTGCGCCTTCGGGTCGGTGCGCTTTAGCGCGGCGGTTCCATCTCCGACGCGTTGATTGACTATCGACTGGGCGCGCGTCAGATCGGCGTCCTGCGCTTCGTAGAAAAAGTTTGCCACGGCTTCATCATTCGCGAGCTCGACTTCCGCTGCGCCGGTCATTAATACGAGCGTACCCGCGGGTGGAAGCAGCAATTGCGTCTGCGCAAATGCCGGCGTTAGCAACGACAGCACGACGATCGCCAAGAGTCTTTTCATCGCTCGTTCAATCGATCAATTCTTGGTCTGATCAACGAGCCGATTAGCCTTGATCCAAGGCATCATTCCGCGCAGCTTCTCGCCGATCTGCTCGATCGGATGCTCGGCCGTCAAACGGCGTCGCGCGGCGAGAGTCGGCGCGCCGGCCCGGTTCTCGAGAATGAAGTCTCGCGCGTATTCGCCTGTCTGAATCCGTTCCAGCGCGACGCGCATCGCCTTTCTGGTGTCGTCGGTGACTATTTTCGGACCCGTTACATATTCGCCGTACTCGGCGTTGTTCGAGATTGAGTAGTTCATGTTGGCGATGCCGCCCTCGTAAATCAGATCGACAATCAGCTTTACCTCGTGCAAACACTCGAAGTACGCCATCTCGGGCGCATAGCCAGCATCGATCAGCGTTTCATAGCCGGCCTTGATCAGCTCGACCACGCCGCCGCAAAGAACAGTTTGCTCCCCGAACAGATCGGTTTCAGTCTCCTCACGGAAGTTGGTTTCGATGATGCCGGCCTTGCCCCCGCCGATCGCGCACGCATAAGACAGCGCGAGGTCGCGCGCCATGCCGGACGCGTCCTTATGCATGGCGATCAGGCATGGCACCCCACCGCCCTGCTTGTACGTCGAGCGCACCGTATGGCCCGGCGCTTTCGGAGCAATCATGATCACGTCCAGGTCGGCACGCGGCTGAATCTGGCCGTAGTGGATGTTGAAGCCGTGCGCGAACGCCAGCGCGGCGCCCTGTTTCATGTTGGGTGCGATCGACTCGGCATAAACCTGCGCGTGATTCTCGTCAGGCAACAGCACCATTGCGATGTCCGCGTCCCTGACCGCCTCCGCTACTTCCGTGACCTTCATCGCGGCCGCCTCGGCCTTCTTCCACGACACGCCGCCGCTGCGCAGGCCAATCGTCACCTTGACACCTGAATCGGTCAGGTTCTGCGCATGCGCATGACCCTGTGATCCGTAGCCGATAATCGCAACGTGCTTGCCCTTGACCAGCGATAAGTCAGCGTCTTTGTCGTAATAGATTTTCATCGCTCCCCCTAAACCCTCAAGATTCTTTCGCCGCGTCCAACGCCGGAGCCGCCTGTGCGCACCGTTTCAAGAATTGCTGCGCGATCCACGGCTTTTATAAACGCGTCAAGCTTGGTGCCGTTGCCCGTCAGTTCAATCGTATAACTGCGCTCGGTGACATCGATGATGCGGCCACGAAAGATATCGGCCATGCGCTTGATCTCGTCGCGCTCCTTGCCGACCGCACGCAGTTTTATCAGCATCAGCTCGCGCTCGATGTAATCGCCCTCAGTGAGATCGACCACCTTGACGACTTCGATCAGCCGGTTCAGATGCTTGGTGATCTGCTCGATCACATCGTCGGAGCCGACGCTGACGATGGTCATGCGCGACAACGATGCGTCCTCCGTAGGCGCGACGGTCAAGGTCTCGATGTTGTAGCCACGTGCGGAGAACAGTCCGACCACTCGCGATAGAGCACCTGGCTCGTTTTCAAGCAGGACTGAAATGATGTGTCTCATAGGTCTTCCGATCCGAGCAGCATCTCTGTCAGCCCCTTGCCGGCTTTCACCATCGGCCAGACGTTTTCCTTCTGGTCCGTAATGAAATCCAGGAACACCAGCCGATCCTTGTACTTGCCGAACGCTTCCCTCAACACTGGCTCGACATCGGATGACTTGTCGATCTGAAATCCGACGTGACCATAGGCCTCGGCAAGCTTGACGAAATCCGGCAGCGCATCGACGTACGACTCCGCGTAGCGCCCGCCGTAATCGATCTGCTGCCACTGCCGAACCATGCCGAGATAGCGGTTGTTCAGATTGACGATCTTCGGCGTGAGTCGATACTGCTTGCACGTCGACAGCTCCTGAATGCACATCTGAATCGATCCTTCGCCGGTGATCACGGCCACGTCGGCACCGGGATTCGCCATTTGCACGCCCATTGCATATGGGAGCCCGACGCCCATCGTGCCGAGTCCGCCGGAGTTGATCCAACGGCGCGGCTTGTCGAATCGGTAGTACTGAGCGGCCCACATCTGATGCTGACCGACGTCCGACGTGACGAAGGCGTCGCCCTTGGTAATCTCCCACAGCTTCTCGAGCACGTACTGCGGCTTGATCGCGGCACCGTTTTTGTCGTAGCGCAGGCAGTCCCGCTTGCGCCACTCGTTGACCTGCTTCCACCACGATGCAAGCCTGCCAGGGTCTGGCCGTGTCGCTGTCGCCTCAACCTGCGACAACAGCTCAATCAACACTTCGCGCACATCGCCGACGATCGGAATGTCAACCTTGACGCGCTTCGAGATCGACGACGGATCGACGTCGATATGAATGATCTTGCGCGGGTTGGTCGAGAAGTGTTTCGGATTGCCGATCACGCGGTCATCGAAGCGCGCGCCGATGGCGATCAGCACGTCGCAGTGCTGCATCGCCATGTTGGCTTCGTACGTGCCGTGCATGCCCGGCATGCCAACGAACTTGTCGTTGCTTGCCTGGAACGCTCCAAGGCCCATTAATGTGTTGGTGCAGGGAAAGCCGAGTAAATTGACGAAACGGTTGAGCAAATCGGCGGCGTCTGCCAGGATCACTCCGCCGCCGGTGTAAACCATGGGCCGCTCTGCCGAGAGCAACAACTGCACTGCTTTCTTGATCTGGCCCTGGTGTCCTTTGGCAACCGGCTTGTACGAACGCATCGATACTTCGCGCGGATATTCGTACTCGCAGCGCGCGACCGTTACGTCCTTCGGAATGTCAACCAGGACCGGGCCGGGGCGGCCGGTCTGAGCGATATAAAAAGCTTTCTTGATGGCCATGGCCAGCTCACGAACGTCTTTAACCAAGAAGTTGTGCTTGACGCACGGCCGCGTAATGCCGACGGTGTCGCATTCCTGAAACGCGTCTAACCCAATCGCATGCGTCGGCACCTGGCCTGTAAGCACAACCATCGGGATGGAGTCCATATATGCGGTCGCGATGCCGGTGACCGCGTTCGTGACGCCAGGCCCGCTGGTGACCAGTGCCACGCCGACCTGACTGCTGGATCGCGAATAGGCATCTGCGGCGTGCACGGCAGCCTGTTCGTGCCGCACCAGAATGTGCTGAAACTTGTCCTGCTTGAAAATTTCGTCGTAGATGAAAAGGACTGCGCCGCCCGGATACCCAAAGACGTGCTTGACTCCCTCATCCTGCAAACATCGAACGACGATTTCGGCGCCGGTTAATTCCATTTCTCGAACCCTCTCAAAGTCCACGGGAGCTTGATTGGTTGCCGTTCCATACTCGCTTGTGGCGGGCGGTGCGGCGGCGCTTTGCGCCTACTGATCAATAAGCGGATAAGCTGTAATCGATAAGCTATCTTGTTGTTTTGATTTGCAAGAGCGCGGGAAGATACGGGAGTGCAGCCTATTGTGCAAACGACGGCAAAGTCGATGAAGCAGCGGAGTTCCGCTTAGTGGCTTCGCGGCAAGAGCTTTCCGATTTCCTGGCGGGAGCCGAGCGGCGCGCGTTCAAGCAGGCGCAGTACGCGGTGCGGGACTCCGACGCGGCACTAGATATCGTGCAGGACGCGATGATGAAGCTGTCAGAGAAGTACGGCGATCGTCCGGCCGCAGAGCTGCCGCTGCTGTTCACGCGCATCCTGCAGAACGCGACCTACGACTTTTTTCGCCGTCAGAAGGTCCGGTCGACATGGGTGACGCTTTTCTCCGCTTTATCACCCGGGCACGACGACGACAATTCGGACCCGCTAGAGACGCTGGAGGCAGCGGCCGGTTCGGCCGGGGCCGAAAGTGCCCAGGATCAGGTCGAGCGGACCCAGGTAGTGGCGATCATTGAAGAAGAAGTGGCCCGTTTGCCCACCCGTCAACGAGAGGCATTTTTGATGCGTTACTGGGAAGATATGGATGTGGCGGAAACCGCCGCAGTGATGGGATGTTCACAAGGTAGCGTCAAAACTCATTGTTCGCGCGCAACGCACGCGCTGGCAAAAGCCCTGAAGGCGCGGGGCATACAACTATGAACGAAAAAGAGTTTGGATATCAGATCCGCCAGGCGCTTAACGAAGCTGCCTCTAGGCTCGACTACAGGACAACGTATCGACTCGAGCAGGCGCGGGTTGCGGCGCTTGCGCGCCATCGGGAGCCGGCGACTGTGCCGGTCTGGAGTCCGGCCCTGCAGGCTACAGGTACCCCGTCTGCCGTCGGCTCACGCCTCGGCTGGTTCGGTAGTTTCGGCCTTGCGCTACCAGCGGTCGCCCTGGTCGTCGGCTTCGTTGCTATCCACCAGTGGCAGCAACAACAGGCCCCGGAGCGAATTTCCGACCTGGCGGCGATGGATTTCGCCGTACTGATGGACGAAACGCCAATCGGCGCCTACGCGGACAAAGGGTTTGGCATACTGCTGCGCGGTGAAACGGAAGACCTCTAGGCGACGTCTCTTGTATTTCAAGCCGTCACTTTTTATTTTCCTGGGTGCATTTATCGTCGACAGTACAGGTGCGACCGTGGCGCAGACGCCTCCGGCGCCTGCACCCGCGGCGAAGACTGTGCGCGTGGCGCAGCCCTCGCGGCCAAGCTGGAACGAGCTCAGTTCCGAGCAGCGCCAGGCGCTGGCACCGCTCTCCGGTATGTGGGAAACGCTCGAAGCGGACCGCAAGAGGAAGTGGCTGGAAATGGCCGGCCGATTTCCGCGTCTGACGCCCGATGCGCAGAAGCGTATGCAGGAGCGTATGGGCGAGTACGCACGCTTATCGCCCGAGCAACGCATGACAGCGCGCGAAAATTTTCGCCAGGCCTACGAGCTGCCGGCCGACCAACGGCAGGAAAAGCTGCAGCGTTACCAGGCGCTCCCGGAAGAAAAGAAACGCGCACTAGCAGAACAGGCTGCGAAGAAATCGGCGCTTCGTCCCGCGCCGTCGTCTTCTTCCGCTCCACCCACACCCACCAAATAACGGGCGATAGACTCGTCGCGTGACCGACGAGCCTGAACGCCCTATCGTCGCCTTGCCCGCTGCGGGACTGCCGATCCGCTTTGCATCCATGATTTACGAAGCGGTATTGTTGCTCGGCGTTGCTTTTGTCGTCAGCTACGCCGTGCTTGTGACGTCCCAGTGGTCGTACCCGCTGCTGCCCATTCAGCGTGCGCTGCTGCAGAGTGCGTTGTTTGTGGCCGCTGGGGCCTATTTTGTAGTTTGCTGGACCCGCGGCGGCCAGACGCTTGCGCTCAAAGCGTGGCGCCTGAAGGTCGTCGGCTCCAAGGACCGTTCCTTGCGTCCCGCCCGGGCGATCGCGCGGTACGTGCTGTCGTGGCACCTCTGGCTGCCGGGGTTGGCGGTTGCAGGACTGTTTGAGCCAGGCGCCGTCTCCGTTGCTGCCGCACTGAGCCTGAGCCTCGCGCTGCTGTTGATCCCGCCGCTGGTCGATCACCAGCGGCGTTTGCTGCATGACCTTTGGACTGACACGCGCCTTGTGTGCGTGCGGTGTTGAAAGCACTTAAGTGGCTGTAGCCGCAGTGTCGCGATACAACCAGGCCACAATGATTCCAAGCAGCACGACCAAGGTTCCATCGAACACAATCTGTTTCGCCACCATCACTCCCGGCATGGGCTGCACTGCGTAGTAAATCAGGTAGGTTGGCACCACTCCAAGCAGAGCGATCGCCACCCCGTAACGCACACCCTGCGCCAACCACGGTTTGGGCTCGCGCCCGCGCGCATAAATCCATACGAATGCGCCCGCCATGATCACGTGCGCCAGCAGCATGAACGGGAAGAACGCCCCCGACTCCGCTTCGGTGCGAAACAGCTTTGCTACTTGCATGTAGTCCGCCTTCAGCAGAACAGCGTGGACAAGGAAACTGCCTGCCATCCAAGCGATAAAGATCACGATCCACGCAATAAAGAATTTCTTGTTCATTTTTCCTCCCGGTGTGATACGCAGGGAAGCGTAATCACTTATTCGACCGAACGAAACGGGTCGGGGTCCCCAGCAAACAGCCGCTGATTGATCACAAGCTCGCGGCGATTGGTTTTCTCAAGGAATTCGCGCGCGCCACGCATTGCAACGAACGAGTCGAATCCCCGCTGCAGAAATTGGTGCAGATGTGACAACCCCCACAGTGCCGCAGGCGCCTTCATCATGTGCAGCATCGTTGACAGCATCGGCACCTTTGCAAGCTTTTGCAGGGCCTTGCCAATGCGGTCAGCAAGATCGATCTGAGCGACCCGCTCGGCTTCGCTCCCTGTCGCCCGATAAGCCTCCGAGTAATTCTCCACGGTGATAGGTAATTTAATGTGGCGCGACATTTCGATATCGAACCGCTCGGCCATCTCTTCGAGCTGAACCGCAAGCAGCAGCGCGTTTACGGCGCGCGCGGGCAGTAGCGTTGCCAGCTTGGGAGCGACTTTTTGCGCCTCGGCATCACGAACATCCACGTCTTTTGCGCCGTACAACTCCTCGAGAAAGAACTCAGCGGCCTGCTTATAACGCGGCGTAGCGAGCAGGTCGGCGTAGGTCGTGCGCAACCGCTCGATTTGCCACTGCTTTAGCGCCGCCCAGCGCTTCTTATGTTGGGCGTCAGTAGCGAGCTCCGCGCGCAGTGCGAGCACGCGACCGAGCGCGTCGGCGAGCTTGCGGCCGCTCATGGGTGCAGCTAGTTCGCGTGCGCCGAATGGCCTGCGCTGTGCGTGGTTTGGCCGCTGTATCCGCGCGGAATGGCGTTCAACAGCTTCTGCGTGTATTCGTTCTGGGGTGCCGCGTAAATCGCGTCGGCGTTGCCGCGCTCGACGATGGCGCCCTCGTTCATCACCAGCATATCGTCGGCCATGTATTTGACGACCGCGAGATCGTGGCTGATGAAGATGTACGTCATTCCGAATTCATCCTGCAGATCCAGCAGCAGATTCAGAACCGTTGCCTGCACCGAAACGTCGAGCGCGGAAACCGATTCGTCGCAGATCAGGACATCCGGCTTCATGGACAAGCAACGTGCAATCGCGATGCGTTGCCGCTGCCCGCCCGAAAATTCGTGCGGATACTTGTGCACGCTGTCGTCAGCGAGTCCGACGCGTCGCGCTAGCGCGACTGCCAGCGTGAAGCGCTCCTGATCGCTGGCGCCAATGCCGTGAATCTTCATCGGCTCGGTCAATATCTGGCCGACGGTAAAGCGCGGATTCAAACTCGCGTACGGATTCTGAAAAATGATCTGGATCTTGCGCCGGTACTCCATCATCTGACGGTCCGACAGCGTCAACAGGTCAACGCCGTTGTAGAACACCTGACCTTTGGTTGCGGGCGTCAAACGCATCAGCATCATGCCAACTGTCGTCTTGCCCGAGCCCGATTCACCGACCACGCCAAGCGTGCGGCCGGGATACAGACTAAAACTCGCCTCCTTAACCGCTTCGATCGTCTTGTGCTCGAACAGTCCGGTCTTTAGCCGGTACTCCTTGCGCAAGCCCTTGGCTTCGACAAGCGGCGACGATTGCTGTGGGCGAGATTGACGTGGTTGCAGAACAATCTTCTCGGCATCGTCGCGCCGCATGAAATCGTCGATGGTCGGAAGCCGCTTCGGTTTTACGTCGAGCCGCGGTCGGCATAGCAGCAGTGCCTTCGTGTACGAATCGCGTGGGGCGCCGAAAATCTGATCAACCGGCCCCGCTTCGCGTACGGTCCCCTCGCGCATTACGACCACATGATCCGCGATTTCGCCGACCAGTCCGAGGTCATGACTGATGAACAGAACGCTCATGCGGTGGCTTGTCTGCAGCCGTGCAATCAACTCTAAGATCTGCCGCTGCACCGTAACGTCGAGGGCTGTCGTGGGCTCATCGGCGATTAGCAGCTTCGGTTCGCATGCAATCGCCATTGCAATCATCACACGCTGCTGCTGCCCGCCGGAAAGCTCGTGCGGATAGGCGTCGACGCGTGCCTTCGGTTCTGGAATGCCGACTTCGTTCAGCAGCTGGATGATGCGGTCGTTCAACGCGCGCCCCGACAAGTCAGTGTGAAGCTTGAGCACTTCGGCGATTTGCCAGCCGACAGTGAACACCGGATTCAGCGATGTCATCGGCTCCTGAAACACCACTGATATGTCGTTGCCGCGAATCCCGCGTAATTCGCCGTCCGATGCGGTCAGGACATTGCGCCCGTCAAACTCGATTCGGCTGGTCGGTCCGACGATCGCGTTTTCCGGCAACAGCTGCACGATGGCCATCGCCGATACGCTTTTTCCGGAGCCGGATTCGCCAACCAATGCAACGGTGGAATTTTCGGGAACATCGAAGCTGATGCCGCGCACCGCCTCGGCAATCTTGTGTTTGCCCAGGCGAAATGAAACGTGCAAGTCGCGAACCGAAACCAAATTACTCATCTCAGCTTCGGGTCCAGCGCGTCACGCAAAGCGTCCGTAAACAGCGAGAACGCAGTCACAAAGGTCGCCATGAAAATTGTTGCCGCGGCCAGTTGCCACCAGTGGCCAAGCACGAGCTCCGCCTGCGCCTCGGACAACATCGTTCCCCATGACACCTGATCAACCGGAACACCGAGGCCCAAAAAAGACAAGATGACTTCGGCCTTGATGAAGCCGACCACATAGAGCGACATTCGCACCAGCACTACGTGGCTGACGTTTGGCAGGATGTGAACAAACATGCGCGACAGGTGGCTGGTGCCGATCGCTTCCGCTGCGCGCACGTATTCACGATTGTGATGCTTAATGTATTCGGCTCGCACCAGCCGATACATTCCTGTCCATCCAACCAGGCCGAGAATGAGAATCACGGTGCTGATCCCGCGTCCGAGCACGGCGGCGAATGCAAAGATCAGCAGAATGTCGGGAATCGAAGTGAAAACGTTATAGACCCACTCGAGGAAATCGCCGACCTTGCCGCCAATGTAGCCTGACAGTGCACCGAGAATCGTCCCGATGACGGTCGCGAGCAGCGCGGCAAACAGGCCCACAAAAATAGATACCTCGGCACCCTTGATCGCCTTGTCGAGCACGCTGCGGCCGAGGCGATCCGCACCGAACGTCAGCGTGTCGGCGCGCGGCGGATCGGCGATTTGAATCTTCGCTGCGCGCGCTTTCCACTCTTCGTACTTCGGCGCCAGCGGATCGATGTCGGTCAAGTCGACCGGCTTCGCGTCTTTGGCAACCACGTTCGCCAATGGATCAGTACCCGTCTGTACCGCTTGTGGGCCGAGAAACGTCGGCGGCGCATCGGGGACCGCCACTTCTCTCTGCCAATCGCCGGCCACAATGCCTAGAAACGACAACAGCACCAGCAGCGCGAATGCAGCGACGATGACCAGAGACACGACGCCAACTCGATCGTTCTTCAACCGTCGCCATGCAGTGATCCACACGCCGCGCGAGCGCGCAGGCTCCGGCGGCACGCGAACCGATTCGATCGTTGCGGCCGGGATCATTTGAGAACGACCCTCGGGTCAACCACCTTGTAAAGAATGTCGGCGGCCAGATTAATGAGCATCGTCAGCACGGCGAGGTAAATCGTCACCGCCTGAATCACCGGGTAGTCGCTTCGATTGACGGCCAGCAGAATTTCGCGCCCCAGGCCCGGGATCGAGAAGAACACTTCGATCAGGAACGATCCAATGAACACGCCGGGTAATTGAAGCGCGACATTGGTCAACACCGGGATCATCGCGTTGCGCAGAACGTGCGTGAACAGCACGCGGTTCTCGCTGACACCTTTGGCGCGCGCTGTGCGCACGTAGTCCTGATTGATCTCGTCCAAGAAGAAGCTGCGGTACAGCCGCGTCTGCGGCGCCAGCGAAACGAACACCGCCAAGCTGACAGGCAGCACCGCGTAGTACGTCAGATTGGTCAAGAAGCTGTCGCTCCACCCCTGAACCGGAAACCACCCAAGGTAAAACCCGAACAGCCACTGGCCGACGATGATGTACACGAGGAACGAGATCGACAGCATTACGGTCGTAATCACCATGATCGCCCGATCCGTCACCGAACCGCGCACGTACGCCACGGCCATCGCTGCAATGATGCCGAGCACGGTGTCGAGAATCAGTATCGGAATCATGACTGTCAACGTTGCCGGCAATCGTGT
>DATLMT010000178.1:0-2048 GCA_035537135.1 Burkholderiaceae bacterium
TGGCTTTCAAGTTCGGCGTCGTGCCGTTTCATATGTGGGCGCCCGACGTCTATCAGGGCGCACCAACGCCGATTACGTTGCTGATCAGCTCGGCACCCGAGCTTGCGATCTTTGCAATCGCGTTCCGGATTCTGGTTGAAGGACTGCTGCCGCTGGCGATCGACTGGCAGAAGATCCTTGCGCTGCTTGCGGTCGCTTCGCTCGTTCTCGGCAACCTGACCGCGATCGCGCAAACGAATTTGAAGCGCATGCTCGCGTATTCAACGATCGCACAGATGGGCTTTGTGCTGCTCGCGATGCTGTCGGGCGTGGCGGCCGGCGATCCGGTGTCGATTGCGAGCTCTTACAGCGCTGCAATGTTCTATCTGATCACGTACGCGCTGACGTCACTCGGGACATTTGGCGTGATGCTACTGCTGTCGAGGCAGGGATTTGAAGCCGAAGAGATCGTGGACTTTCGCGGCCTGGCAAGGCGCAGCCCGTGGTACGCGTTCGTGATGCTGCTGCTGATGTTCTCGCTGGCGGGCGTACCGCCGACTGTCGGCTTCTACGCCAAGCTCGTGGTGTTGCAGTCGCTGTTAAGCGAAGGCGCGACGATCGCTGCCGTTTCGCTGGCAGTGATAGCCGTGCTGACCTCACTGGTCGCAGCGTTTTATTACCTGCGGATTGTCAAGACGATGTACTTCGACGAGCCTACTTCCGAAGCTATGGCGGACCCGCTCGTCGCACCGAATGACATGCGCGTTGCGCTGTCAGTCAATGGCTTATTGGTGCTGGTGCTTGGCATTCTCCCGCAGTATCTGCTGCAACTGTGCGCGAACGCGATGACACGCACACTGGGCGGATAGTGAGATGGCAGTCAAGCGGGACGATCGGCTGGCAGAGCAGACGCTGAACAGTCGTGTTGCATACGAAGGCAGCTTCTTGCGCCTTTACATTGATGAAGTTCGATCTACAGATGGTCACGTCGGCACGCGCGAATACCTGCGCCACCCGGGCGCCGTCATGATCGTTCCACTGCTGCCTGATGGACAGGTCGTGCTCGAGCGCCAGTTTCGATATCCGCTGAAGCGCAGCGTGATCGAGTTCCCGGCCGGCAAGATCGACGCGGGTGAGCCGCCGTTCGAGTGCGCGCAGCGAGAACTGTTGGAAGAAACCGGCTATCGAGCCGCACGCTGGAGTTATCTCGGCGGACTGCACAACGCGATCTCTTATTCCGATGAAAAGATCGAAATGTTTCTCGCGGAAGATCTGACGCACGAAGGGGCCACTCTCGACGCCGGGGAGACGCTCGAAGTGTTCACCGCGCCATCGCAGCAGTTATTGCAGTGGGTGCGCGATGGCAACGTGACCGATGTAAAGACCATGGTCGGCGCCATGTGGCTCGAAAAGATACTGAGCGGCGAGTGGTCGCGAAGAGAGGCGGGCACCACTCCTTGACGTGGTCCTTGCAGCTTTCAGGCGAGCTCCAACTGAAAAGCGCATCTCACATGTTCACGTAATTGGGCCCGCCACCGCCTTCCGGCGTCACCCACACAATATTCTGCGTCGGGTCCTTGATGTCGCACGTCTTGCAATGCACGCAGTTCTGAAAGTTGATCTGCAATCGTTCGTTGCCGTCTGCACCTTTTACGAACTCGTACACCGCTGCGGGGCAGTAGCGCTGCTCCGGTCCGGCGTACTTTGGAAGATTGATCATGGTGGGAACGGACGGATCTTTGAGCGTCAGGTGCGGCGGTTGGTTTTCCTCATGGTTCGTGTTTGATAAATACACGGAAGACAGCCGATCGAACGTGAGGTAACCATCGGGCTTCGGATACACGATCGGCTCGCATTCGACCGCAGGTTTCAGTTTTTCGTAGTCGGCAAATTTTCGATGCAACGTCCATGGCGCATGGCCGCGAAAAACGATCTGGTCGATACCGAACATTAGCGAGCCGAGCAGAAGTCCCTTGTCAAGCCACGGCTTGAAGTTACGCGCGCGAAATAGCTCGTCGTGCAGCCAGCTCCTTTCGAACGCCTGCGGATATGAAGCCAGCTCATCGCGC
>DATLMT010000179.1:0-3408 GCA_035537135.1 Burkholderiaceae bacterium
TCTTGTCCGAGTCGTACTCGTTCATCTGACAGCCGAAAGTTCGGATGTAGAGCTTTTTGTTCGCGGTCACGGTTCGTCTCAGGAAATGAGGCCGACGACGAGTGAAGGATTACCTATCCGGCGGAAGGATCCATACGTGCGTGATCAATCCCGACGCATCGGCCCGATAGCGGACCTTGCTGTTGGCCGGCACCTGATTCGGCGTGACCGACGAATTATTGGCGCCGACGATGCGCGCGCCGGGCGCCAGCCGCCGCGGCTTGCCGTCGATCTGAACATCCTGCAGCTGCTGCGTCGTCATCACGCCGATCATCGAGCCGTCGGGCAGCCGATTCGTCGATTCGCATGCCGCCAGCGAGAAGCCGATCAGTAGGAAAGCAAGCTTTGCAAACTTACGCATATGAATGTCTTGGTGGCGGATCAGGGACTCGAACCCCGGACACACGGATTATGATTCCGCTGCTCTAACCGGCTGAGCTAATCCGCCGAGGGCGCGCATTATGTCACGCTGGTTTAGGCTGGCGCCACAGCGCGTGGAAGTGATGCACCGGACCGTGTCCGGAGCCGACCGCGAGCTGATCGGCGTGCCGCAGCGATTCGGTCAGATACGCCTTCGCTAGCCGCGCCGCCTCGGGGACTTCGCCGGTTTGCGGCAACAGAGCCGCGAGCGCTGCCGACAACGTGCAACCGGTGCCGTGCGTGTTCTTGGTTGCGATGCGAGGCGCATTCAGCTCGATCATACGGTCGCCATCGGTCAGCAGATCGAATGCGTCGTCGCTAGGCAGGTGCCCTCCCTTCAAATAGACCCATCGCGCACCACTGTGCGGCATCAACTCCCGCAACCGCTCGGCCACGCGATACATCTCCTTGATCGTTTCGACCGGCCGCGATTCGAGCAGCACGCCGGCTTCAGGCAGGTTCGGCATGACCACGGTCGCCAGCGGCAGGAGCGTTTCGCGCAGTGCGCCGATCGCCGATTTTTCGAGCAGCGCGTCGCCGCTCTTGGCGATCATGACCGGGTCCAGCACGCGATGCGGCGTGTCGTGTGCCGCCAGACGCTCTGCGACCGCCTGGATCACGGCGCTCTGACCAATCATGCCGATCTTCAGCGCATCGATGCGAACGTCTTCGTACAGCGTGTCAAGCTGCTGCCTGACGAACGTTGGATCGATCGCAAGCACGCCAGCGACCGCCCGCGTGTTCTGTGCCGTCAGTGCCGCCACCACTGCGCAGGCATACGCGCGCTGCGCGCTGATCGCCTTGACGTCGGCGACGATGCCTGCGCCTCCCGACGGATCGACGCCAGCAACGGTCAACACATTGGGAATCGTTAGCTTCATGGCTCAGCTCGTTGCGCAAGCTTGCCACACAGCGTTTCTTGCGACAGACCGCGCATTAGGCAGCGCGAACTGCACGGCATTGGAGTGTGCCGCTGATAAACTTTCAATCGGCTTGGCGAACAAACACTATGCAGCCCGGGTTAGACATCGAAAAAGCACGCTTCAACATGGTCGAGCAGCAGGTGCGCACCTGGGACGTCCTCGATCAATCGGTCCTCGACCTGTTGCTCGTCGTCAAGCGCGAGAACTTCGTTCCGCCCGCATATCGCGCGCTGGCATTTGCCGATATGGAAGTGCCGCTGCGGATCGACGAGTGGGACAGCGGTGAATCGATGTGGGCACCTAAAATGGAAGGGCGCATCTTGCAGGAGCTCGTGGTGAAGCCGCACGAGCGCGTACTCGAGATCGGCACCGGTTCGGGTTACATGGCGGCGCTGCTCGCGCACAAGGCGGACGATGTCACATCAGTCGAAATCGAGCCCCGGCTCAAGGCGTTCGCCGAAGCGAATTTGCGGCGTGCCGGTGTACACAATGTGCGCATCGAGCTCGCCGATGCGAGCGTGGGCATGCCGGCCGGTGCGCCATACGATGTGATGGTGATCACCGGTTCCTTACCGATCGTTACGTCCGCGTTGACGGAGCAGCTTAAGGTGGGAGGAAGACTGGCGGCGATCGTCGGCGCCGAGCCGGCGATGGTGGCGCAAATCGTTACGCGCGTGACCGTCAATGGCTTCGACACGTTGAACCTGTTCGAAACGCATGTGAAACCGCTGCGGAATGCGCCACGACCGTCAGGCTTCAAATTTTGATGGGGGCGCGAAGTTATGAAAACGATAACGGCGCCGGAGCTGGCGGCGTGGCTGGCCGACCGTGACCGTGCAAAGCCGTTGCTGCTCGACGTGCGCGAAGCGTGGGAAAACAACGTTTGCCGGATAGAAGGCTCTCATTTTGCGCCAATGCAAACGATTCCGCAGCGCCTGGGTGAGTGGGAAGCCACGCGCGATACCGTGTGCATCTGCCACCATGGCGGGCGCAGCATGCACGTCGCGATGTTTCTGGAACGTCAGGGATTTGCAAGCGTTTTCAATTTGACCGGCGGCTTGGATGCCTGGGCGCGTCAGGTCGATCCGGCGATGCCGACCTACTGATGGAACCGTTAATGAAAACAAGAACAGGCGCACAAACAGTTCAGGCCACGCAGCGGGTGACTGCAGCGCTGATGAGCGCGGTACTGTTGTTTGCACCCGCCGGCGGCTGGGCACAGCAGAAGCCGCAGCCGACCGACTCACGCAGTGCGGCCGACGTAGGCACTGCAGGCGTTCGCAACGATCTGCTGACGCTTTATCGCGAAGCGTTGTCCAATGATGCAGTGCTGGCATCAGCGCGTGCACTTCAGCTGGCAACCCAGGAGCGCGTACCGCAGGCGCGCGCGGCGCTGCTGCCCAACATCGGCGCAAGCGCACGTTACGACTACAACTTGTACCGATCGTCTACCCCCGGGCTCGGCAGCACGAGCAGCAACTACAGCGCTTACGGCGGCGGCTTAGACCTCACGGTGCCAATTTACCGCCCGCAAAATTGGACTGCGCTCGATCAGGCACGGTTGACGGTGATCCAGAGCGAGGCCCAGCTGGCGCAATCACAGCAGGACGTTGCGCTGCGCGTGGCGAATGCCTATTTCAACGTGCTCGCGGCGCGCGATCAATTGATTGCGCTGGTCGCGTCGAAACAGGCGACCGGCGAACAGCTGCAGCAGGCACGGCGCGAATTCGAAGTGGGCACCAAGACGATCATCGATACCAACGAAGCGCAGGCACGCTTCGATCAGATTGCAGCGCAGGAGCAGGTTGCGCTTGGCGCTTTGCTGGTTCGCCGGAGTGAGCTGCAGATCATCATCGCGCGCGAGCCTGACACGCTCGCGCCGCTGCGAGAGCGGCCAACGCTGAGTGCTCCGCTGCCGCAGGACATCAACACGTGGGTGCGCGCCGCCGAAGACGGCAGCTATTCGGTGCAGATTGCGCGCACCGGTTACGAGATCGCATCGCGCGAGATTCAGCGCCAGCGCGAC
>DATLMT010000180.1:0-4172 GCA_035537135.1 Burkholderiaceae bacterium
TGCTCCGGCCCGCGTTTGCACGTCGATGCAAACACCACTAGTTCTAGTTGCTGCATCAAGGCCGACAACGCCGCTGATCAGCACACTGCGCTTCGAATGCCGCGCACCGCCTTGCTAAGCAAGCCCGATGCGGCGTTCGTATAAACATGACTGCGGCTACCGCGCACAACATCTTGTATGCATTCATCGTTGCGTCACTACGAATAGTGTGCGCATCATATGCGCAGATTTTTTTTTACTCAACAAAAGTCGTTGTCGCATCGCATCCAAAGTGCGTTGCGCGACGATGCGATTAGAAAATCAGCGCAGGGGGAGGGAAACGCTTGACGAAACCTGAATTCGGCGCCAGTCAAAAAACGGACCGGGATCAGTCTTTCTGCCCGGTGCGATGTGGCAGTGGCCGCGCACCGCGCGGATCGGGTACGCGGCAAGCATCGCTGCGATTACCGAGTTAAGCGATTCGTACTGGAGGTCGGTGAACGCTTCGAAGTCGGTGCCTTCGAGTTCGATGCCGATCGAGAAGTCGTTGCACGCGGTGCGACCGCTGAATTCAGAAACACCGGCATGCCAGGCGCGATCGTTAAACGACACGTACTGCGTAAGTTTTCCATCGCGCTCGATCAGAACGTGCGCCGAAACGCGCGTACCGGCGATCTCTATAAAGTAAGGATCGGCAGCGGTGTCGAGTACATTCGTAAAAAGCCGGGTAACGTGGCCGCCGCCGTAGCAGCCGGGCGGCAAGCTGATGCTGTGCACGACGATCAATTCGATCGCGCTGCCCGGGGGCCGCGCATCGAAATTCGGCGAGTCGATCCGGCGTACGCCGTCGAGCCATCCGCCCGCACCCATTATTTAGCTGAACTAAAGCGACACGGCGTCACTTGATGCCAAGACGCTGCATCCGATAGCGCAGCTGCCTGAACGTGATGCCGAGCAATTGCGCAGCCGCCGTACGGTTATAGCGAGTCTTGGCGAGCGCACTGCGGATCGCATCGCGCTCGAGCGAGTCGAGGTAGGCACTTAGCGATGTCGGCACGCCATCGACCACTTGAAAATCGAGCACCACGGAAGATGCAAAGTCTGCGGCCGGTTCGGCGAGCGGCACGGTCGCCTCGTCAATCGAAACGGGCTCAGCTTCCGCCGCAGCGTCAAGGTCCGCGTCCGGCAGCATCAGGTCGTCGGCCGTCAACACGTTATCGCCTGCCAACGCGACCGCGCGTTCGAGAACATTTTCCAGCTCGCGGACGTTGCCTGGAAACCGGTGCCGCTTCAGCGCCGCAGCCGCCGCCGGCGACAGATGCGAGCGAGGCGCACCCGCCCGCTCCGAGATGCGTGCCAGGATCGCTTCAGCCAGCGCGGGAATGTCGTCCAGACGCTCGCGCAGTCCAGGAACGCGCAGCTCGATCACATTCAGTCGATAAAACAGATCCTGTCTAAACCTTCCCGCCGTGACCAGCGCGCCGAGGTCCTGATGCGTCGCGCTGACCAGGCGCACGTCGACCGGCTCTTCTACGGACGCGCCTACCTTTCGCACTCTGCGTTCCTGGATCGCGCGCAGCAGCTTGACCTGCATGGCCAACGGGAGTTCAGCCACCTCGTCGAGGAAAAGTGTTCCACCCGCGGCCGCCTGGAAAAAACCTTCGCGATCGCGCTCGGCGCCAGTGAACGCGCCTTTGCGATAACCAAAGAATTCCGCCTCCATTAACGCCTCAGGAATAGCGCCGCAATTGACGGCAATGAACGGTTGCTGACTGCGGCTCGAAGAGTCGTGAATCGCACGTGCCGCAAGCTCCTTGCCGCTACCTGATTCGCCGCGAATGGCCACTGGCGCCATGCTGCGTGCGAGCCGCATGATCATCGCGCGCATCTGCTGCATCACCGCCGTGTCACCGGTCAACCTGGCTAACGCGTTAGCGCCGCTTGCGCTGCTTGACACTGGGGGCCGTCGGACGGAGGCGGCGACTCGCGTACCGCAGAGCGAACCAGCATTCGCAGCTGATTGATGTCGACCGGTTTCGTCAGATAGTCAAACGCTCCGGCCTTGAGAGCAGCGACGGCATTCTCAGCGCTGCCGTAGGCGGTGATCACTGCAATAGGAGGGCCCGCGGAGGCCGACACATGGCGCACCAGATCCAGTCCGGTCCCATCGGGCAGCCGCATATCTGTCAGACAGAGCGCGTACGCGTTGCGTGCAAGCAAGGCACGGGCCGCGCCGAGCGACTCTGCCGTATCGACGTCGAGCCCGAGGCGCACCAGCGTTAATGACAACAGCTCGCGAAGATCGGCTTCGTCATCGACAACAAGCACAGCCGGTTGCCTGCGTTGGGCCACCGAGGAAGTGGCTTCGGATCCGACCGACGGGTTCATTCCGGCCGTCCGTTTGCCCTAGCGAATGGGAAGTGTGTCAAGAAAGCCTTGTTGCTCATTGCCCACCAGCGCACCGCCGCCAAATCGAAGCAAAAATCCGTCGCGTGACGAGCCATCGACCTCGCGCCGCGATGAATACGACAGCACGGCGCGATTGGTGACGCAAAATTCGCGCGCAAGATACAGTCCAAGTCCTGTCCCCTGCGAGCGAGTCGTAAAAAATGGCTCAAACAACGCGGCGCGCGCGTCCGCCGGTACGCCGGCGCCATTGTCGAATACCCACAGCTGCGCCCGGTCCTGCTCAGGAGCGCGCTCAATAACAATTCGCACGGACTTCGCATCACCAGTTGCGTACCGCAAAGCATTGTCGACGAGGTTATAAAGCACCTGGCGCAAATGTGATTGCTCGAATTTCACCCGCAGCCCAGGCTCGGTGTCGAGGTGAATCGTTGCCGGCGCAAGCCCGCGGTCGCGCACGAATTCCGATATGAACTGCTCGACGAACTCGTTGATGTCAATCTCGTCGCCCAGTGGCGGCTCACGGCGCGCTACCCTTAATACGTCTTCAACAAGCCGGTTCAGCCGCTGGGTGTTCTCACGCACAATGCTCGACAGTCGTTTCAGCAGTGGATCGCTACTGTCCTCGCCCAGCAGCTGGCCGGCATGACTGATCGCCGCCAGCGGATTACGAATCTCGTGCGCAATAGACGCCGTCAGGCGACCCATCGCGGCAAGCTTCAATTGCTGCGCGCGGTCTTCAACGTCACGCACGTCTTCGATAAAGATGACAAATTCGTCGTCGGAGCCTGACGTCGGCCGCGCAAAGCGCGCGCGCATGCGCGATTCGATCAACGGGCTCACAGCAGTATCGGCATCCGCCACGGTGTTCGACCATGCGCCCTCACTGCGGCCGGCCTCGACCCAGCGGATGAACGCTTCGGCGAGCGCACTGGCGGCAGCTACGGAAGTCAGGCGCACGCCGGTCAGCTGCGCTGATGGCTCAAGGCCCAACATGCGGCGAGCAGCGCGGTTGTTGGCGCGCACCTGAGTGGTCGGATCCACGACGATCACTCCCTGCTGCATCTGTGCTATCACCAGTCGGTTGATGGCGAGCTGATTCTGCAGATCGCGCCCACGCGAGCGAGCGAGACGCTCCTGATTCGCCAGTCGCGAGCTCAGCGCGCGCAGCAACGCGGTGACGGCGAACAGCGCCGCGCCATAAAGACCCGCTTGGAACAGCAACGGATCCGATGAATCTGCGGACAGCGTGCGCAGCCCGGCGTCTATCAGGATCGCCAGCACGGCAACTGCACATACAAAAAACATTAGCGTCGACGGCAACAGCAACGACGCGCCCGTCAACGGCAGCAGAAACAGAATGATCCATCCAGATGCAACACCTCCGCTGCTAACGACCAGCACCGTAATCACGACCAAGTCGAGCACTAACTGGCCGATCACCTGCGACAAGAATCGTCGGTGCACGTAGAGCGACAGGCCAGCAAACAGCGCGGCAAATGCGAAATACGACAGCGAGGCGGCGAGCGTTGACCCCGAGATGACGCCTAGTCCGAGCGGACGTGCCCCAAAGGCCGCGCTGGCAAACACGAGTGCGGCCGCAACGATTACGCGAGTGCTGGCGAAATATTCCAGTGCGCGCCACGGCGTTTCGCCATCGGTCGGCTTGCCGTCCAGCGGCAGTTCCACCGGCTCGACCGCCGTCTGAGTGGCGTTCACTCGAGGCGACTGAAAATCATTGGCGACATCACCCCTGCTTTGGCGGCATTGCGCGCCGATGCTCTTCG
>DATLMT010000181.1:0-6700 GCA_035537135.1 Burkholderiaceae bacterium
GTCGTGTCGGTGCAGCATCGCCAGATCGCAGCTACCCGTAATTCGGGCGCTCGCGCGGCGACGGGCGAAATGCTCGTGTTCGTCGATGCCGACACTTTGATCAACGAAGCGGTGCTGCGCCGAGCGTTAGACACTGTGGCCGCAGGGGCGGTGGGCGGTGGTGCAACCGTGCGTTTCGACGGGCACATTCCGCGTTACGCCAGGGTGTTGACGCCTTGTCTCACGGCAATGATGCGCTGGACGCGGCTGGCGGCAGGGTGTTTTGTATTCTGCACGCGGTCGGCGTTCGACGCGACAGGTGGCTTTGACGAGCGCCTGTTCGGAGCCGAAGAAATCGCTCTCAGCGCAGCGCTGAAGAAAATGGGTTGTTTCGAGATTCTGCGCGAATCAGTGCTGACGTCGGGGCGCAAGCTACGCACCTACTCCGGCTTCGAAGTGCTTGGCATCCTCTTGCGCGCCGCGCTGAGCGGCGGCAACATGATCAAGCAACGCGAGCAAATGGGCCTGTGGTACGCGCCGCGGCGCGAAGACCCGGATCTCCGACAAACTGACCGAGCGAGTTAGTGCCATCAGCGCTCGACCGCGAGCGCGACTCCCATGCCGCCGCCGATGCACAGAGCGGCCAAACCCTTCTTCGCGTCGCGGCGCTTCATCTCGTGCAGCAGCGTGACCAGAATGCGCGCACCCGACGCACCGATCGGGTGTCCGAGCGCGATCGCGCCGCCATTGACGTTGATCTTGTCCGTGTTCCAGCCCATGTCCTTGTTGACCGCGCACGCCTGCGCAGCGAACGCTTCGTTGATCTCCATTAGGTCGACCTGCTCCGCGCTCCAGCCGGCTTTCTTCAACGCTTTGCGCGACGCCGGCGCCGGTCCCATACCCATCAGCTTTGGATCGACTCCCACCGACGCGAAAGCTTTGATCGTTGCCAATGGCTTCAGCTTGAGTTCCTTGGCCTTGGCTTCCGACATCACGAGCAGTGCCGCCGCGCCGTCGTTCAAGCCCGACGCGTTACCTGCCGTCACGCTGCCCTGCTTGTCGAATGCAGGCTTTAATCCCGAAAGCGCTTCGGCATTGGTTTTGCGATTGATGTACTCGTCCGCATCGAACAAAATGGAATCGCCCTTCCGCTGCGGGATTGGAACAGCAACAATCTCTTCCTTGAAATGGCCCGCGTCTTGCGCGGCAGCGGCTTTCTGCTGCGAAGCAAGTGCAAAGGTGTCCTGCGTCGCGCGATCGACGCTATGCTCCTTGGCAACGTTCTCGGCAGTGATGCCCATGTGGTACTGGTTGTAAACATCCCAGAGCCCGTCGACGATCATGCTGTCGACGATCTTGGCGTCACCCATCCGATAACCATCGCGCGATCCCTGCATCACGTGCGGCGATGCGCTCATGTTTTCCTGTCCGCCTGCGACGACGATCTCGGCGTCACCGTTGGCGATCGCCTGTGCCGCAAGCATGACGGCTTTCAGCCCCGAGCCACACACCTTGTTGATGGTGGTTGCAGGAACCGTTACCGGCAGCCCCGCCTTGATCACCGCCTGACGTGCGGCGTTCTGCCCAACGCCCGCGGTCAATACCTGGCCCATGATCACTTCATCGACCTGCTCGGCCCTCACATTGGCGCGCTTTAGCACTTCCTTGATCACAATCGCACCCAGATCGGACGCCGGAATCTTCGCCAGCGAACCGCCGAACTTGCCAACCGGCGTGCGTGCTGCTGCAACGATGACTGCATTGGACATTCAGACGCTCCTTAAGCTTTTTCTCGTACGTAACGGCCCGGTGCAGGCTCGATGGCTTTGTACTTCGTGTTGCCGAAACTTTTCGGCGCGGCTTTCTGGGCGCCGCCGAAAGGTGCAAGCCAGTTGCTCCAATCGGTCCACCAGCTGCCGGGCTGCTCTTCCGCAGCAAGCAGCCACGCTTCAGGATCGGCAGGCAGCTTGGTACTGGGGCTGGTCCAATAACTGCGCTTGTTTTTCGACGGCGGATTGATGCTGCCCGCGATATGGCCACTGGCGCCGAGCACAAAGCGAACGCCACCCTTGCCCCATCCTGGCAACAGCCGCGCCGACGCATACGCAGCCTTCCAAGGCACGATGTGATCTTCGCGCGCCGCGAACACGTACGTCGGCACCTTGATGGTACCTAGATCGATTCGCTCGCCACAGCAAACGAGCTTGCCTGGAACGCGCAGATTGTTTTCCAGGTACATGTTGCGCAGGTACCAGGCGTACATCGGTCCCGGCAGATTGGTGCTGTCGCCGTTCCAGTACAGCAGGTCAAACGCCGGCGGCTGCTTGCCCTGCAGGTAGTTGTTGACGACGTAATTCCACACCAGATCGTTCGAGCGCAGATTGTTGAACGTGATTGCAAGATCGCGGCCGGGCATCAACCCGCCCTTGCCCAGGGCTTGCTCGCGCTGCCGCACTTGCTGCTCGTCGATAAACAGACCGAGCATGCCCGGGTCTTCGAAGTCGAGCAGCGCCGTCATCATCGTCAAGCTCGACACCGGCGATTCGCCGCGCGCAATCATCACCGCGAGTGCCGTCGCGAGGATCGTTCCACCCACGCAAAAGCCGAGCGCGTTGACCTGCTTCTGCCCGCTAATCTGCTGCGCGACGTGAATCGCTTCGATCGCACCCCGCTCGAGATAATCGTCCCACGTGAGTTTCGCTTCCGGCTCGTGCGGGTTCTTCCACGACACGACGAACACCGTGTGGCCACCCTGCACCGCATGCCGAATAAACGAATTCTCGGGCTGCAGGTCGAGGATGTAGTACTTGTTGATGCACGGCGGTACAAGCACGAACGGCCGCGCGTACACCTTCGCAGTCAAGGGCTTGTACTGAATCAGCTGGAACAGCGCGTTTTCAAAAACGACCTGGCCTTCGCTGGTGGCGACATTGCGGCCAACTTCGAACGCGGTCTCATCGGTCTGCGAAATTCGACCGCGCTGCATGTCCTTCATCAGGTTGTCGAGACCCGACTTCAGGCTCTCACCCCGCGACTCGAGCAGCGCCTGCTGCGCTTTCGGATTGGTTGCCAGAAAATTGGACGGTGAAGCCGCGTCGACCCATTGCGATACTGCGAACTTCACCCGCTGCTTCGTCTTGCGATCCGCGTCGACGGAGTCGGCCAGGCGACTCATGAAGTCCGAATTCAGCAAATACGCACGTGCGTAAAACGATGCCAGCGAATTGCTTTGCCACGCGGGATCGGAAAAACGCGAATCAGCAATCGGCTCTGACGACTTCGCCGGATTCTGAAAGAAGTCAGTCCACAGTGAGGCAACCTGCGTCAGATACTCCTGCTGCAGCTGCATCAGCTGATCCGCCGATGGCGGCAGCACATACGACGCAGCTGGCAAGTTCTTAGATGCGCTCGGCGCCCCGGGCATCAGTGACGTCGAGTCTGGCGACAATTTATTGGTGCGGCGGGCGGGTGCAGCCTTCGACCGAGTGCGGCGGCGGGCTGCTGTCGTGGTCAATGTTGACATTCGTATCTCCTAGGCGCGGATTCTCCGCACCGCACGGGGGCTGGTCAAACGAGCCAAATGAGCGCCGCGTGGCGCCCGGTCGTCCGATCGCGGCGGAAGCTGTAAAACCGTGCCGGATCGCTGAACGTGCAGTCCAGTCCGCCGTAGACACGATTGATGCCCGCTTGATCGAGCGCCTGCCGCCCAAGAGCGAATAGATCGGCCAGAAATTTGCCATCGGATTGCACTGCGAAGGCACTTCGCGCGTCGGGTAAGTTCGCTTGCATTGCATCCCGCACTTCGGCTCCGACTTCGAAGTGCCGTGGTCCGATCGCGGGCCCGAGGTAAGCGAGCAGCTCTGCGCCGGGATTCTCGAGGCGCTCACGCATGGCTCGCGCCGTCGCCTGAATCACACCCGCCGCGAGCCCGCGCCACCCGGCGTGCGCTACGCCGACACATCGCCCTGACGCGTCGGCAAACAGCACCGGCATGCAGTCGGCGATCGACACCACGCACACCACGTTGGGCGCATCGGCAAACGAAGCGTCCGCTACCGCACCCGATGGCATCTGCGCTGCATCGACGATTGCGGCACCGTGCACCTGATTCAGCCAGCGCGGATCAGCCGGCAGTGCGGCACGCAGCAGCGCGCGATTCGCAGTGACGTCAGCGACATCATCGCCACTGGCAAACCCGACGTTCATGCCGTCGCGATTCAGCGGAGGCACTCCGTACGGTCCGCGCGACACACCGCCGGTGCGTGTCGTGATCAATGCGCGAACGTTGGCAGGTGCAGGCCAATCCGGATGAATCCATTGCGCACTCATTCGAACACTTCGCGCGTCACGTCGAGCGGACCGAATCCAAGCTCATGCATCAGTCGGGCGAGATCCGGTGCGGGAGGTTGAAACCACGTCAAACGCGCATCGGTCACCGGATGAGTCAGACTTAACCGGCATGCGTGCAGCGCTTGCCGATCGAATGCTCGCCAACCCGTCTCGTCATCGCCGCGGGGTGGAAGCTTGCGCCGATACAGCGGATCGCCGATCAGCGGATGTCCGACATGTTCGAGGTGCACGCGAATCTGGTGCGTCCGACCGGTTTCGAGCCGGCACGCCAGCCACGAAATCTCGGTGCCCTTGTGCGTCGAATTGATCCGCGCGTAGTGCGTACGCGCCGGCTTGGCCGACTCGGCCGTGCTCACCTTAAAGCGCAGCGGATTACGCGGGTCACGCCCGATCGCCGCATCGATCAGGCCGCGCTTTGCCGGCACACCCAGCACAAGGGCCCAGTACTCGCGCGTCACGCTGCGCGCTTGCAACTGACGCACGAGGCTGGTTTGCGCGGCCAACGTCTTGGCTACCACCATTAAGCCAGACGTATCGGCGTCGAGCCGATGCACGATTCCCGCGCGCGGTACGTCAGCCAATGTGGGCGCGTACGCGAGCAAGCCATTTAACAGCGTGCCAGACCAGTGTCCGGCTGCAGGATGCACGACCAGCTTCGGCGGCTTGTTTACGACCAGCATCGCGTCGTCTTCGTAAACGACATCGAGCGACATCGACTCCGCTGTGAACGCGGCGGCATCGGGTGCAGGCTGCGGTGTGATTTGCAGTACATCGCCAAATGTCAGCGCGTGTCTCGCGATCACAGCCTGGCCGTTGACGAGCACTGCGCCGGCGACGATCCACTGCTGCAGCCGGCTTCGCGAGACGTCCGGAATTAAATGCGCGAGTGCCTTGTCCACTCGCTCTCCCGCGTGGCGGTCGTCGATTTGCAGCATCAGCGGCGCCGGTGCATCCTGAGCATCGTCGTCGCGGCCTGCATCGGAGCGTGGAACAGACATCGTCGAACGATATACTGCCGAGCAATCGAAATACGGTCGCCTTCTCAATGAAAACGCATTGGTCGCAACGGATGTTGCACACGGTCGCCACGCTGGCGATGGTCTTCTTCGTTGCCGCGCTCGGCGGCTGCGGATGGTTCGGCATCGAATGGGGCGACCGCGACGAAACACTGAAATGGGACCCCGACAAGTTGTACTCCGAGGCCCGTGTCGAGCTCAACAACGGCAGCTGGAAGCGATCACGCGAGCTGTATCAGAAGCTCGAATCGCGTTATCCCTTCGGGCGGCATGCGCAACAGGCGCTGATGGAAATCGCCTATACGTACTACAAGGAAGGGGAAAGCGCGCAAGCGACCCAGGCGGCCGATCGATTCATCCGCCAGTATCCGAATCACCCGAACGTTGACTACATGTACTACTTGAAGGGCCTGGCGTCGTTCAACGACGAGCTGGGATTCCTCGGCCGACTGCTTGCGCAGGATATTTCCGAGCGAGATGCAAAGGCCGCGCGCGAAGCGTTCGACGCGTTTAAGGACCTGATCACGCGTTTTCCCGACAGCAAATACACGCCGGATGCGCGCGCCCGGATGATTTATCTCGCCAATTCGCAGGGACAGGCCGAGGTAAACGTTGCGCGTTATTACTTCACGCGCAAGGCGTACCTGGCCGCTATCCAGCGCGCACAAACTGTCGTGCGCGATTTTCAGCAGACTCCCGCGACCGAGGAAGCGCTGTCGATCATCGCGCGCTCGTACGAAGCGCTGCAGATGAAGGACCTGCAAGCCGATGCCGAGCGCGTACTTGCCCTGAACTATCCCCAAAGCAGGTACTTGCAGCGGCGCAGATGACGGACGGCTGACGCCGCTCAGGCGCGGCCGCGCGTTAGAAACCCGACCGCTTCTGCTTCGCTTCGTGTACGCCCGAACGGCGGCAGGCTTGCCAGCACGACCTTACCGTACTGCTTCGTCAACACGCGTTCGTCCAGAATCATCAACAATCCACGATCGGTTTCATCGCGGATCAACCTTCCGACGCCCTGCTTCATCAGCATGATCGCTTCCGGCAGCTGGTACTCATTGAACGGGTTGCGCCCCACTTTACGCAAGTAGCGAATCTTTGCTTCGACGACTGGATCATCCGGCGGAGCGAAGGGCAGCTTATCGATGACAACCAGCGACAGCGCATCGCCGCGAATGTCGATGCCTTCCCAGAAGCTGATGCTGCCGACCAGCACGGCGTTGCCCGAGCCGCGGAACGCTTCGATCAACGCGCGCCGCGTGCTCGTGCCCTGCACGAGCAAAGGCAGGTGCTGATCGTCGAGCGCCATCAATTGCCGCAGACGCTCCGCCACTTTATCAACCGCACGCAGCGTC
>DATLMT010000182.1:0-4895 GCA_035537135.1 Burkholderiaceae bacterium
ACCGGATGTCGATCAAAGATCGATTGATTGCATACCTGCCGCGCTACGCACACTGGGGCGCCCGGCTGCCTTGGCTGCTCAATTCGCGCAATACGATGCCAGGCGCCGCTGCGCTGTCGGAAAAGTGGTTGGGGTTCGCCGCCGCACGTTCACTGCCGTCTTGGCGCAGCGACACGTTTCTCGGCGGCCTGAGTTTTCCGATCAATGCCGAGCGTGAAGTCGAGCCGCAGTCGCGTGGCAGCGCGGGAGAAGTCGTGCTGTTCGCCGATACGTTCAATAACGCGTTCGAACCCGAAATCGCGCACGATGCGCTCGCCGTGCTTGAAGCTGCCGGCTACACCGTGCATATCGCTTTGCCGGCGGATGGCAGCCGACGACCGCTGTGCTGCGGCCGAACATTTCTTGCAACCGGCCTGGTCGACCAGGCGAAGATCGAAGCGCGGCGCACGCTTGCTGCCCTGACGCCTCACGTGAAGCGCGGCGCAACCATCATCGGCCTCGAGCCGTCATGTCTGCTGTCAATGCGCGATGAGTTTCTGGTGATGGGGCTGGGCGCAGAAGCGCAGCAACTTGCGTCCAGTGCGCTTTTGATCGAGGAATTCCTGGCACGCGAGCACCGCGCAGGAGGAATGAATCTGCGGCTCGCGCCGCTGCGCGAAAAACGAGCGCTGATTCACGGGCACTGTCATCAAAAAGCCTTCGACGCGCTGGCGCCCGCCGTGGAGATACTGAAACTAATTCCCGATCTTCAAGTCGATGTGATCGATTCGAGCTGTTGTGGGATGGCCGGCGCATTCGGCTTCGAGGCTTCGCACTACGACATCTCGATGAAAATGGCGGAGCTGTCGCTACTGCCCGCCGTACGCGCCGCCGACGCAGACACGTTGATAGTCGCTGACGGCACCAGCTGCCGCCATCAGATCGCTGACGGCACGCGCGACACAGAAGCGCGTCATGCAGTGCACGTCATTAGAGTGCTGGCGCGTGCGCTCAAAGGAGTCGGTCACCGAGCGGCTGAACGCCAATCAGCCATCGGTGCAGCCAAAACGTGAACGCGACCCACGCGACGGCTCCGATCGCCACTGCCGTGACATCGCGCGACAGCGGGCCGATCGCATAACCGACGTTGGCGGCTCGATCGCGGCGTAGTGCAGCGGAATAATTCAATATCGCCCACGCCAGGAACGAACCGAACAGCACCACGTCGGCGAGCGTGCCGTTTGCAATCAGGTGTGCAAATGCCCAGACCTTGACTCCGGCCACCATCGGGTGCCGGATCCGGGCTTTGATGCGGGTTTCCGGAACGTAGGCTGCGGCGATCATCACGAAAGCTGCCAGCGTCAGCAGCGCGGCCGAGTGCCGGGTCCACGCGGGGGTCGTGTACAGCACCACGGGCGATTGACGCGCCAGCCCGTAGCCGTAGACGATCAATACGAGGCCGATCAGCGAAAGCACCGTGTATCCGCCCTTCCATACCCTCGGCCCTACTTTGGAAATCTGAGCGGTGCGCCAGTCGTCGGCAACGATTCGCACTGAATGCACGCCGAGAAAAATGACCAACCCGACAATCAGTACCGCCATTGCGCCTCCTGTCAAGAAGGCGGAGCGTAGCGCTGCGAGTTACCGCTTGGCCAATTCGGTCGCAAGCCCCGAGCTGAGCAGTATCTGGGGCGACGGAAACCAGATTTGATCATTGGCAATCGAGGCGCCCTGTTGCAGTACGCGCTGATCGACTCCGCGTGCAGCGATGAAGTCGTCGCTGCGGCGGTTCGCGGATGCAACCGCATCCGCGCTGAAGCCTGCGCCTCCGGCACTATGCAGTCCTACTCTCGCTTCGGTGCTGATGATGCGCCGCGCTCCACCTGCAAATGCGGTGACGCAGGCACTGCTGCATTCGCCGCTGACGAACGTGTCGACATTCCGATCGCGCAGCAGCGTACCCAGCGCCAGGCCTTCAGCGACCCGGCCGCCGCGGCTTTCAAGACGCACGATCCGCACGCTCGGATTTTCATCAAGCACATCGCGCACCGCACGCGTGCTGCCGAATTCCAGACCACCCTGCAGAACGATCTGGTTCGAGCGCGCGTCGAACTGCACCGCCGCCGGTGGCGACGACCCGATTAGCGTTGACCATACTTCGGGCATCACATAGCGTGCCGATTGAAACCAGAAGGCACCGACCCACACGAACGCGCCGATTCCGACGATTCCGGTCAGCACTGCCACGGGCATCGAACCGCCGCGGTCCACGCTTTCAATCGCGGAGCGCTGTACGCCGGTGCCCCACCACAGCGCACCGCCGATCAGCACCACGACTTCGAGCAACCACAGCAACGACGAGCCGATCGGATAGTCGGTAATCGGCACTTGCCGCGATGCGTACGCGATTAGCTGCACAACGCCCCACACCAGCGCAGCACTGCCGATAACCGCGACAGCAAGCGGCAGATCACCGCGCCAATGCTGCCGCAAATACCCGACGCGTCGGCTGCGTCCGCGCATGTGTTTTTCGCGGAATCGCTCAGTGTTCTTCAGCTGCTTGCGCGGCGACGGCGGGTGCGGCGGAAGTGCGGAGTCGGCTTGTAATGTTTCCATAGCGTTCAGTTTAGGACCGGACAAGCACACGGTCCGTCGCGTTTTTACGCATGCGCGGTAATCTGCGCGAATGGGAGACAAACGAAGAAAATTAGGATGAACCCGACGGATCAGTCCAAGCGAGGCCTGCAGCGCGGCTTGACCGACTATGGCGACGCCGAGTTCTCGATGTTTCTGCGTAAGGCGTTCATCAAGGCAATGGGGTATTCCGACGACGCATTGCTGCGGCCGATCGTCGGCATCACCAATACCTACAGCGACTACAACGCGTGCCATGGCAACGTGCCGCAGTTGATCGAAGCAGTCAAGCGGGGCGTGATGCTGGCCGGTGGACTGCCGATGGAGTTCCCCACTGTGTCGATCCACGAGTCGTTTGCGCATCCAACCAGCATGTTCCTGCGCAATTTGATGGCAATGGACACGGAAGAGATGATCCGCGCCCAGCCAATGGACTCAGCGGTGCTTATCGGCGGCTGCGACAAAACGATTCCGGCGCAATTGATGGCGGCGGCATCAGCGGACGTGCCAGCGATCGTGTTGCCCGTCGGGCCCATGCTGGTCGGCCACTACCAGGGTGAAGCGCTCGGCGCGTGTACCGATTGCCGCAGACTGTGGAGCGAATACCGCGCGGATCGGATCGGGGCCGCGGAAATCGAAGTCATCAATGAAAGGCTGGCACCGACCGCTGGCACCTGCATGGTGATGGGCACGGCCAGCACCATTGCGTGCGCTGTCGAGGCACTCGGAATGAGCTTGCCGTTGTCGGCGACAATTCCAGCGACGCATGCTGACCGCATTCGCTGCGCAGAAGCGACCGGGCGTGCGGCGGTCACGCTGGCGGCGAAGGGACCGCGCCCAAGCGAAGTAATGACCGCCGCGGCGTTTCGCAACGCTCTCGTTGTCACGCAATGTATCGGCGGCTCGACCAATGCGCTGATCCACTTGACGGCCATCGCGGGCCGACTCGGCATCGGCATCGATCTGGACGAGTTTGACGCGCTCGGCCGCAAAGTGCCGGTGCTGATCGATCTGAAACCATCGGGCCAGCACTATATGGAACACTTTCATTGGGCTGGCGGCATGCCGCGCCTGTTGCGCGAGCTCGAGGACCTGCTCGATACGAACGCAAAAACGGTAAGTGGCACGCTTGCGGACACGGTGAACGCCGCCACCGAAACGCACGATCAGACCGTCATTCGCCCGCGCAGACATCCGCTTAACGAGAGCGGCAGCATGGCAGTGCTGCGCGGCAACCTCGCGCCGCGCGGTGCGCTCATCAAGCAATCAGCCGCATCGCCAAAGCTGATGCAGCACACCGGCCGCGCGGTGGTGTTCGATTCGCTTCAGGATCTCGCAGCTCGCATCGACGACGATGCGCTTGACGTCAAACCCGATGACATCCTCGTATTGCGCAACGCCGGCCCGAAAGGCGCGCCCGGAATGCCCGAAGCCGGCTATCTGCCGATTCCGAAAAAACTTGCGCGCGCAGGCGTCAAGGACATGGTGCGCATTTCGGACGCGCGCATGAGCGGCACCGCGTTCGGCACGATCGTGCTGCATATCACGCCCGAGAGCGCCGTAGGTGGCCCGCTCGCTCTGATTCAAAACGGCGATCGCATTGCGCTCGATGTAGCCAAACGTCGAATCGAGCTGCTGGTTAATGACGATGAGCTTGCAAAGCGTCGTTCGCGAGTCGGCCCGGTCGTCGAACCCACCGTGCGGCGTGGTTACGCTGCACTGTTCATGCGCAGCGTGCTGCAAGCGGATCAGGGCTGCGACTTCGATTTCCTCGTTCCACCCTCTTGAGCAGCTGATGACCATACGACTTCGCGGTGTTATCGCCGCCGCCGCCACACCGCTGAACGCGGACTTCAGCATCGACACCGACCGATTGATTGAGCATTGCCGCACGCTGCTGCGGGAAGGGTGCGACGGCATCAACCTGCTCGGCACCACCGGCGAAGCAACATCGTTCTCCGTTGAGCAGCGACGCGCAGCGATGCAGACGGTGGCGCGATCCGGGCTGCCAATGTCGCAGTTCATGGTCGGAACCGGCGCTGCATCGCTGACCGATGCGGTGCTGCTCACGCGCGAAGCGCGCGACCTCGATTTCAGCGGCGCGCTCGTACTGCCGCCGTTTTATTACAAGCCGATAGACAACGCCGGCCTGCTTGCCTACTTCGACGAATTGATCAATCGAGTCGGTGCCGACCTGCGTTTATATCTCTACAATTTTCCGCAGCTATCGGGCGTGCCGTATCCGCTCGAGTTCGTGCAGGTGCTGAAGAAAAAGTATCCGC
>DATLMT010000183.1:0-4823 GCA_035537135.1 Burkholderiaceae bacterium
GCGTCGGCATCTCCGTCCTGCTGAAAGCGAACTCGCAACTCGGCAAAAAGTTTTGCATGCGCGCCGAGCTTGCGCACCGCCGCTTTCGCCTTTGCCTCGAAGTCGGGCTCGCCGCCAAAGACATGATTGAAGCGTCGTGCAATCTCGCGCGTCATCTCGATGTGCGGAACCTGATCCTCACCCACCGGCACCAGCGTCGAGCGATAAACCAAAATGTCGGCGGCCTGCATCAGCGGATAGCCGAGGAAGCCGTACGTCGACAGATCGCGCTCGGACAACTGCTGTTGCTGGTCCTTGTAGGTGGGCACCCGCTCGAGCCAGCCAAGCGGCGTGACCATTCCCAGCAGCAGAAAGAGCTCCGCATGCTCCGGCACGTGCGATTGGATGAAGATGGTCGCCTTGTGAGGATCGACCCCGGCCGCGAGCCAGTCGATGACCATGTCCCAACCGTCCGCCCCAATGCGCTGCGTTTCGTCGTAATGCGTCGTCAGCGCATGCCAATCAGCAACGAAGAAAAGGCACGGATGCTCATCTTGCAGCCGCACCCAGTTTTTCAGGACGCCGTGATAGTGCCCCAGGTGCATCGCGCCCGTCGGGCGCATGCCGGATAGAACGCGCTCGCGAAACAGCATGCCGTCAGACGAAAAGACCCACGATCGCTTCGCCGACTGCAAGAAACGGGCGCAATAGAAAGCTCAGCGCACCGCTCACCATCAAGCCGATGATGATGAACAAGCCAAACGGCTCAATCCGCGAATAGGCGTTCGAAAGCTGATTCGGAAGCAGTCCGCTGACGATACGACCGCCATCGAGCGGCGGAATCGGCAGCAAATTAAGCGCCATGAACACGAGGTTGACTTGAATTCCCGCTCGCGCTACCTCGAAGAAAAACCGTTCTTCGACGCCGGCCATGCGGAGCACGCTAAAAATAATCGCCCACAAAATTGCCATCACGAGGTTAACTCCAGGCCCCGCCGCCGCCACCCAAATCATGTCGCGCTTCGGATGACGCAGGGACGACCAGTCGACCGGGACCGGTTTGGCCCAGCCGAACATAAAGCCCGTCAAAAGCACCATGCCGAGCGGTAATGCAATCGTGCCGATCGGATCGATGTGCTTGACCGGATTGAGGGTGACACGGCCAAGAACGTAAGCGGTGTTGTCGCCCAACATGCGCGCCACGTACCCATGTGACGCCTCGTGAACCGTGATCGCAAACAACACCGGGATCGCGTAGACCGCGATCAACTGCAAAGCATTTTCCATCGAATCGAGTCTATATCAGCGGCTACAAACCAAGCGCCGCAATGTCTCCAAGGCCTTGGCGGACGAGCACCGCGTCCGCACCGGTGAGGTCAACAATGGTTGTCGGCTGCACGCCGCAGGCGCCGGAATCGAGCACAAAGTCGATTTCGCGGTCCAGCCGTTCGCGAATATGTTCACCCTCGTTCAACGGAAGCTCATCACCCGGCAGCTGCAGCGTTGTCGTCAGCAGAGGCTGTCCAAGAACGTCAAGCAGTCCGAGAGCGACGCGATGATCGGGGACGCGCAAGCCGATCGTCTTGCGCGAAGGGTGCGACAAACGGCGCGGCACTTCTTTCGTGGCCTCGAGAATCAGCGTGTACGGTCCGGGCGTTGCATTTTTCAACAGCCGATAGCGGCGGTTGTCCACTTTCGCGTATTGCCCGATGTCGGATAAATCACGGCACATCAGCGTTAGCAAGTGCCGGTCATCGATGCGGCGAATTGCGCGAATGCGATCGACAGCAGCTCGATCGTCCAAGTGGCACGCGAGCGCGTAACACGAGTCGGTGGGAATCGCGCCGACGCCGCCGTGATCAAGAATTTGCGCGGCCTGGCGCAGCAGGCGCACCTGCGGATCGATCGGGTGGATCGAAAAAAGCTGCGCCACGGCAGCGGCGGCTAGATGAACCGGTGCCACACCGGAGTCAGCTCCGGTGCCAGCGCCTGAACGCGCCCCAGCTCGACGTTCGGGGATTCGCCCGGCCCATGAAAGTCGCTGCCGCTCGACGCTTCAAAGCCAAATTCAAGCGCCAGCTTGGTAAAGCGACGCACATCGTCCGCTGTGTGATTGCTGGTTACAACTTCGAGTGCCGTGCCGCCGGCATCTCGAAACTCTTCGAGCAAAGCATGCAACGCGAGCTCGTCGAACCGGTAGCGCGCCGGATGCGCCACGACGGCGACGCCGCCGGCGGCGTCGATCATGTCGACCGCCTCGGCAAGTGTTGCCCAGCGATGCGGGACGTAACCCGGCTTGCCCTCGACCAGATAGCGCTTGAACACCTCGCGCACATCGCGGCACACTCCTTGTTCGACCAGGAACCGCGCAAAGTGCGTACGGGCGATCATCATCGGATTTTCAGCGTGCCGCAGCGCGCCTTCGAACGTTCCGGAAATGCCTGCAGCCGCCAAGCTTGCGTCGATGTCCTTGGCACGCCGCGTTCGCCCCGACCGCACATCCGCCAGCCGCTGACGCAACGTCGCATCGTCGCCGTCGACACCTAGACCAAGAATATGCAGCGTGGTCTGGCCCCACGTCACCGAGACTTCCACGCCAGGAACAAAGGCCAGCGAGCGCTCGGCTGCGGCAGCGCGCGCTTCTGCCAGCCCGGAGATTTCGTCGTGGTCGGTCAGCGCGTAAAGCCCGACCCCCTGGTCGGACGCGCGCCGGACGACATCACCCGGCGCCATCGTTCCATCCGAATGGAATGAGTGCGAATGAAGATCGGCGCACAGCGCGTGCAGGTCGCGAGTGAGGTCAGGCATCGAAGCATTCTAGGGCTTGTTGATCCCGCCCTTACGTCGCATGAAATCATCGATCAAACGAGCCACTTCGTCGGGTTGATCGTGATGCAGCATGTGGCCAGCGTTCTCAACGACAACGCTCTCGACGTCGCGCAACGCACTTTTGCGCGTTTCAATCTCGCGCAGCGCCGCGTCACGGTCGGTGCCGACATGGCGCAGCACGTCGGTCTGCGCGGCTCGCACCCAGAGCACTGGGCATGCGACGCTGCGCCAGCAGGCGAGCACCTCATCGATTCGATACAGCGTGGGGTTGATGATCCGGTGCGCAGGATCACCAGCGACTCGAAAGCGGCCCGCTTTGTCGGACTCCGACCAGTGCTGCGCAAGAAACGTTGCCCGCTCAACCGATAACCGTGAATTATTCTTCATTAGCCGCGCCGCGACTTCCTCGCGCGACGCATAGTCCCGCAGCGCTGCGCCTTGCTTCAATTGATCGATCCACTGAGCGAAGCGCCCCGGCGCCTGTTCAGGATGCGTCGGTTGCAGGCCGAAACCCTCGAGGTTGACGACCGCGCGCACGCGCTGCGGCCGCGCGCCGGCGTACATCAGCGCCACATTGCCGCCCATGCTGTGGCCGACGACCAATGCGGGCTCGCTGCCCACCACATCGTCCAACACCCATTCAAGATCGGCCAAATAATCTGGATACCAGTAACAGTCGGCACGCGCGCGATCGGTAAGGCCAAAGCCGCGCCAATCGGGTGCTACGACCCGCCAGTTGTCGCCCAACGCATCGACTACGAACTGGAACGACGCCGACACGTCCATCCAGCCGTGCAGCATGATCAGCGTGCGATTTGCATCACCCCACTGCCGCAGGTGGTAGCGCAGCCCGCGCACATCGATGAATCGGGATTGTGACGGAGTCATTAGTTAGGCGGCGTTTGCACGCACGCGAGTGTTCGGCGATTATAGGAACGCATATCGGAGAACATTGATGCGCGATCAGTACCGCGCGCTGTACGACAATTTCCGCTGGCACGTTCCGCGCGAGTTCAACGTGGCGGAGGTGTGCTGCCGCCGCTGGTCGCAGGAAACGACGCGCATCGCGCTGCACTATGAAGACGAAAGCGGCACGCATACGTCGTACACCTACGCCGCGCTGCAGGGCGATGCCAACCGCTTGTCCAATGCGCTGCAGCTCCTAGGCGTGCTGCGCGGCGAGCGCGTTGCGATTGTATTGCCGCAGCGCCCCGAAACTGCGGTCGCGCACATTGCGATCTACCAGATGGGCGCCGTGGCGATGCCGTTGTCGCTACTGTTTGGCCCTGAAGCGCTCGAATACCGTCTGCAGGACAGCGAGGCAGTGGTCGCGATTGTCGACGCGACTGCGTTTAAATCGATTGAGGAAGTGCGCGGACGCTGCCCAAATCTGCGCCACCTGATCGTCGTCGGGGAATCGAGAACCAGCGGCGATTGGGACACGTGGAGCACGCTACTGGCGCGCCACAGTGATACTTACATGCCAGTGGCCACACTCGCCGATGAACCAGCACTGCTGATCTACACCAGCGGCACCACCGGCCCTCCGAAGGGGGCGCTGATGCCGCATCGGGCGCTGATAGGCAACCTGCCGGGCTTCGTCGCTTCGCACAACTGGTTTCCGCAGCCCGGGGACGTGTTCTGGTCGCCTGCTGACTGGGCGTGGACCGGCGGACTGATGGATGCATTACTGCCGACGATGTACTTCGGATTTCCGATTGTCGGCGTTCGCGGTCGGTTCAATGCGGAGCAGGCATTCGAGCTGATGCAGAGGCATGGCGTTACCAACGCCTTTTTATTTCCAACTGCATTGAAGATGATGATGAAGTCAGTGCCCGATCCGCGCACCCGCTATTCGTTGAAGCTGCGCTCGCTGATGAGCGCCGGCGAAGCGGTGGGGCAGACGGTCTTCGATTGGTGCCGCGACACGTTGGGCGTGACCTTGAACGAAATGTTCGGCCAAACGGAGATGAACTATATCGTTGGAAATTCACATCAGAAGTGGCCTGCACGGG
>DATLMT010000184.1:0-3101 GCA_035537135.1 Burkholderiaceae bacterium
GGGGTTGTCGGCTGCGTTGGTGCTCGGGCGCTGCTGTCGCAGCGTGCTGCTCTGCGATGACGGCAGGCCGAGAAATCGAGCTGCAGAAACGATGCACGGCTTTCTTACGCGCGACGGGATTGCACCGGCCGAGTTTCTTGATTTAGCGCGCGAGCAACTACAGCGTTATGACACCGTCACGATCTGGGACGGTGAAGTGACCAACGTGCTGCGGGGTTCGAAAAGCAGTTTTCGCGTTGAGCTCGACGGCGATCGTTCGGAGCTGGCGCGAAAAATTCTGATCGCCACCGGCGTCACCGATCAATTACCCCCGATCGGGCGAATCGAGGAGTTCTGGGGAAAGACGGTGCATCAGTGCCCCTATTGCGACGGCTGGGAGCTGCGAGGCGCGCCAATCGCCGTCTACGGCAAGCGGGCACGGGGCGTCGAAATGGCGCGCGCAATGACCGCGTGGACTTCGGATATTGCGCTTTGCACTGACGGGCCATCGGGATTTGATCAAGACACCAGCATGCACCTTCAGCGTAACGGCATTAAAGTGATCGAAGATCGCATCGACGAGCTGCAAGGAGAAGATGGCCGGCTCGAGGCGGTGCTGTTCAAGGGCGGCCGCCGCCTGCTGCGCCGCGCACTTTTCTTTGATACGCCGTGCGTCTCTCAAGCGCAGATCGCGCGTAACCTCGGTTGTCAGATTACGAGAAAGGGCGCCATTCGGTGCGGACGCTACGAAGCGACCAGCGTTCCGGGCGTTTTCGTAGCCGGCAATCTGATCAAAGACGTGCAGCTGGCGGTTGTAGCGGCTGCGGAAGGAACCCGCGCGGCATTTGGCATCAACCGATCACTGACACGCGAGGATTTTGAGCAGCGCGCGACCGGTGTGCAGCATGTTGAACATCCGGCGGTCGACGACAAGGACGTCGAGCGTCGCAGGCCGCAGAACTAACGATGGAATTTGATGCTGGACAGCTGTTGCTACAGGCTACAAAGGCACTGGCGTATTACGCCGCGTTGATTGTGATCATGCGTCTCGCGGGCAAGCGACTCGCCGGGCAGACGACGACATTCGACCTGATTGTGCTGATCACGCTCGGGGTGGTGATTCAAAGCACGGCATTGGATGATGGCTGGGTCAATGCGCTTGTGTTTGTCGTGACCGTTTTCGCAGTGCATCGGGGCCTTGCTGCATGGTGCGCACACTCTACCTGGGTCCGTCATCTGGTGCGTGGCAAGCCGCGCGTTCTGGTGCGCGACGGAAAAGTCATCGAGCAGGCACTGGATCGAGAAGGCGTCAGTCGCGATGAGCTGCAAGCGGGCCTGCGCAAGCTCGGTTACGACTCTCCGGAGTCGGTGAGGCTCGCGGTACTTGAAGAGACTGGGCACATCTCCGCCGTCGGTGCAGACGGCGCGGCTCCACCGGCAATCACGCCGGAGCGGTGGAATCCATAACCTGGGGCGTGGCGATGCTGGCCGGCATCGCGTGCTGTGCAAAAAAGTCGAGTATTGCAGCCGTGGCATCGGGCCCGCGCGCATCGGCGTATGAGCCCGCGGCGTCTCCTCCCGACCACGCATGAGCAGCCCCGCGTACCACCCAGTGCTCGATGATGCTCGCGCCGCCGGGCGCCAAATAACGCGTCCGCTGAACCGCGCGACTGGCGTCCGTAGCATTAATCGTTTGCGCGGTTTTGTGGAGCGGCGAATCCGGATTCAGCATCCGGTGCATGTCGACGGCACTGTCGATCAGCCAGTCGCTGTTGGCGGGATTAACCGTTGAGTCTGCATCGCCGTGCAATGCGATGACGGGCACGAAGCGGCGGATTGCACGTGTCGCGCCCGTCGATGCGAACTTCGGGCGTCCGGTCTTCATTACCGTCAATGCTGACGTTACATCGTGCGCGGCCCCCGCCGGCAATCCCGAATGCACGGCTGCTGCAGCAAACAAATCCGGATATTCACGCGCCACGATGGCAGCCATCGCCCCACCCGCCGAAAGGCCTGCGACGTACACACGCCGCGTGTCGACGCGATACTCGTCGATGACCTGTTTGACGATGCCGGCGATGATTGCCGGCTCGCCGCGCCCCGCTTGCTGATCGAGCGGACGAAACCAGTTCCAGCAGCGATGCGAATTCGCGCGCTGAATCTGCTGCGGATAGACCACCAGGCAACGCCTGCTTTGCGCCCACCGATTGGCGCGAGTGCCTGTTGCAAAGTCATCCGGGTTTTGCGTGCAGCCGTGTAGCATCACCAGCAGCGGCAACGGCGCTGACGTATCGCCCGAGGGAACGTAAAGCTTGTAGTTACGCGATCCTGCATGCCCCGAAAATCGCTGCGCCAGAAACTCGCCGGAAGCGTCAGGCAACGACGTCGGTGATGCTGGCGCATGCGGCCCGGGCGAGACCGGATTCACAAGCGAGTCGATATCAACATCGTAAGCAGCGGGCGCCGGTTGCTCGTTTCCGGTGGACCTTCGTTCGGGTCGCAGCAATCCCTGGATGAAGCGAGTTGCCGCCACCGGCCCACCCGCGCGTACCAGCTGTGTTGCGCGCCGCATGGCTTCGATAAATGACTTGTTAGCTTTCAAACTTCCTCCAGGGTTACTTGATGCGGGACGCAAGTGCGCGTTTGACGCTTGCGCTCGCGTGCAGCGTTCCTAATACGACGATCGATTCGATCGTTTTCAACGCCAGCGCAGGCGTGACATCGTCCGCGATGCTCGCCAGACCAAGCACTTGGATCTGCAACCGCTCGCCGCGCGCTCGTGCGCCTTCGAGGTCCTTGCGCGAATAGTGATGAATGCCCAACACCAGGCTGCGCCTGCTCACCGTCTGGCGCAGGGTGTCCGCGTGCGATGCAATCTGATTGCGAATCGCCGTACGGATCAGGTCGGTGCGGTTCGAATAAAAACCTTCACGCACCAGCAGGTCGATGTGTCCGAGGTCGACATAGCCGACATTGATCGTGATTTTTTCCAATTCGGACTGCTTAAGATCACCTGCCACTTCTCTGCACCATCCACTGACCATCTATATGGATGGTAACAGTATCACAGTATGCGGCTGCCTGCATATGGCAGCGGTAGGCATGGGCAACGCCTACAATGT
>DATLMT010000185.1:0-7097 GCA_035537135.1 Burkholderiaceae bacterium
GCCGACCAGCTCGCTGCTGCGGCAGGCGCTGAGGAGCAATCGGGTGCTCGTCAACACTTTCTGGCGGCGCCGCTGCTGACTCAAGTCCGTCTGCAGCAATGGAGTCTTGTGCAGGACAACCCAGACAGTGGCCTGTATTTCCGCGGGTTAACGCATTTTGCGATGGGACGGGCACACGCTGCGCGCGGAGATGTCGCCGCCGCGCGCATGCGGCTTCAGTCACTGCAACATGCTTCTCGTGCGGCGCGCGACGCCGGCTTAAAGGTAAAAAACGTCCATCGATCCTCCGACGTTTTGACGGTTGCTGCTCTACAGCTGCTATCTGGGATTGCAACCGCGAGCAACAGGAGCGCTGACGCGGTGCGCTTCGCGCGCGCCGCGGTAGCCGCCGAGGATCGGCTGGTGGCCGACGATCCGCCGGTGTGGCCGCTGCCTTCCCGCCACATGCTGGGTGAGGCGCTGTTGCGTGCTGATCGCTTTGCCGAAGCGCGCAAGGTTTTTGGTGCCGACCTGAAACGGTATCCGCAAAATTGTGTTGCGCTAGCCGGCGTGGACAAAGCCGACCGCGCTCGGCTTTCAGTTCGCGCTTCGCTCCATGCTGCGCACACCTCCGCGCATCTCTCCCATTGTTCTAAGTGACCGAACATGCCCCTCGAAGCTTTAATTCTGCTCGGCTTGATAACGTTAAATGGCGTCTTCGCGATGTCGGAGATCGCGCTAGTGACCGCGCGGCGCGCTCGGCTGCAGCTCCTGGTCGAAGAAGGCGACGGCGGCGCCGCAGCAGCGATGGCGTTGAACACGGATCCGACTCGGTTCCTGTCGACGATTCAGGTCGGCATTACGTCGATCGGCATCACCAGCGGCATCGTTGGAGAAGCCGCGTTTGCATATCCGTTGAGCCAATGGCTGATCGGCCTCGGCGTAAAGCCCGGCAACGCCAGCCTCGGTGCAACCGTTCTGGTCGTTCTGGTCATCACGTACGTTTCGATCGTCATCGGCGAATTGGTGCCCAAGCGCCTGGGACAAATCTGGCCGGAGGCAATCGCGCGGACAGTAGCGCGGCCGATCGGCTGGCTGGCGACGGCGGCACGGCCGTTCGTGCGACTGTTGTCGTCATCGACCGAGCTGTTGCTGAAGCTGTTCGGTACAAGCGGCCGGCGTGCGACGTCCGTGACCGAGGAGGAGATTCATGCGCTGATTCAGGAAGGCTCCGACCACGGCGTCATAGACGAGCAGGAGCGCGCGATGGTACGAAATGTGTTCCGGCTCGATGATCGCCAGATCGCATCGCTGATGACGCCGCGCTCGGATATCGTTTACATCGATCTTGAGGATTCGCCGGCCGATAACCTGAACAAGGTGCTGGAGTCGCAGCGCTCGCGCTTTCCGGTGTGCCGCGGAGGCTTGCGCGACGTGGTCGGCATCATCAGCTCGAGCAGCATGCTGCAGCAGACGATTCGCGGTCAGGCGCCCGATTTCTCGAAGGGCCTAGCGGCGGCGGCGTATGTGCCCGAATCGCTGACCGGAATGGAGCTGCTCGAAACGTTTCGCTCATCGACGTCGCACATGGCACTGGTCGTTGACGAATATGGCGAAATACAGGGTCTGGTGACACTGCAGGACCTGCTCGAAGCGATCACCGGCGAATTTAAAACGCCCAGTGTGGACGATGCGTGGGCGGTACTGCGCCACGATGGCTCATGGCTGCTGGATGGCTTGATCCCGCTGCCAGAACTAAAGGACCGGCTTGCGTTTGCGGCCGCGCCCGAAGAAGAGCTCGGCCGCTACAACACGCTGAGCGGAATGGTGATGTTATTGCTGGGCCGGGTGCCGCACACGGGCGACATTGCGGAATGGCAGGGATGGCGATTCGAGATCGTCGATATGGACAAGCACCGTATCGACAAAGTGCTAGCGTCGCGTTTGCCCGAGAAGTCTCGCGGAGATGATGAAAAAGGAAACGACGTTGCGGACAGCGCAGCGCGCTGATGGACCGCCGTCAAACCCTACACTGTTGCGTATCGATAACGGTTGATCTCGTCGCGTGCGTTTTGCGCGGCACGTCGCGCAGCGGCGCCAAAGTCGTCGCCCCCCGATGCGTAAATGATCGCGCGGGATGAATTGACAACGATGCCGGTGCCATCGGAACTCTGGCCCGCCTTGACGCTTGCTTCGACGTTGCCGCCCTGGGCGCCAATGCCCGGCACTAGCAGCGGCATGTCCCCGACCAGCTCGCGCACGCGGGCAAGCTCGATCGGATAGGTCGCGCCGACCACCAGGCCCAGTTGCCCGCCGCGATTCCACTCGGCTGCAAGCCACGCGACGCGTTCGTACAGCCGCTCGCCTGCAACATCGAGCATTTGCAAGTCGTCACCGCCGGGGTTGCTGGTGCGGCACAGGAGAAACGCGCCGCGGTCGGCGTAGGCAAGGTAGGGTTCGATTGAATCGAGCCCCAGATACGGCGACAGCGTCACCGCGTGCGCGTTGTAGCGTTCGAATACTTCGCGCGCGTAGTGCTCCGCTGTCGATGCCATGTCGCCGCGCTTGGCGTCGAGGATTACCGGCACGGCGGGATAGGCCTCGCGGATGTAGGAGATCAGGCGCTGCAGCGCGTCTTCGGCACGGGCCGATGCGAAATAGGCAATCTGCGGCTTGAATGCACATACGTAATGAGCCGTCGCATCGACGATTGACCTACAAAACTCGAAGATCGGATCGGCATTGCTGCGAAGCCGCGGCGGAAACTGAGCCGGATCGGGATCAAGTCCTACGCAGAGCAGCGTATCGGCAGCCTTCCACCGTGCTTTCAGTGTTTCGACGAACGTCATACGCGCGAATTTTACAGTCGTGGCACTTGGGCGAAGCTACAAAGCAGTTGTTCAGCAACGCACGATTGAAGCGTTCTGAAGTTATGGCCCGGCATAACTCTTAGTTCGCCGGTTTTCTGAACAACTCTATGCGCTCGGGCGTGGGTGGGTGCGTCGACAGGTATGCAGGCCAGTCCCCTTTCGGGCCGCGCTTGTCGTGCGCTTGTTGCATGCGCTCGAACAGGGTTGCTAGCGAGCCAGTCGAAATTCCTTTCGCCCTTAGCAAGCCGACTGCGTAGGTGTCGGCTTCGCGCTCCATAGCGCGTGAATAGTCCAGGTCGATCAATATTGCCGGCAGCGCCGCCAACACGGTGCTGATGTCCCCGAACAACACAGCGGCAGCTGCACCGACCGCTGCGCTGGCAAACAGTCGGCGCATTAGGTGCCGCTGCTCGATGTGGCCGAGTTCGTGAGCGAGCACGCCTAATACGGAGTCGTCATCCGGCGCAAGTTCCACCAACTCGTCGGTGACATAGATCACGCCGCCGGGCAGCGCAAGCGCGTTCGGGCCGATCTTCGAAGCGCGAAAGCGGATTGCATAGTCGCGTCCGTCTTCCGGCGCGATTGCTTCGAAACGGCTTATCAGCGTGTCGCGCTTCTGCTGCGATAACTGTGTGGGCGAGAAAACCCGCTTTTCAAGAAACGCAGTCGCCTCCCGCCCAAGCCGCTCCTCCCACGCGAGCGGCACGCGGACTGCCGTGTATTCGGCGGCCACGGGCAGCACCCATCGATACCCTATAAACAAAAACGCGATCAAGCCGAGGACTGCAAGCGCCGCGCCGCGCCATTGGTTTTGCCATGCAACGACAAATGAATCGCGATGACCCCACGCCGCCAGAATCTGCGAGAGCCCCGCGTTGTCTGCGACTTCGCAAAACGCGCCGTCGGAGAAGGTAACAATTCGAGGTGCGTGCGCCAGTGGTTCCGACACGCGCAACGCGGATAGCGGCTCGCGCCGCGCCACGTCGTCGCCCGCAAGAACAAGTGTACCGTCGTCTACGGACAGCCGCACCGCGCGCGCGCGCGAACTGCGTCCATCAAAGTACTGCCCGTCGACAGCGTTCACAATCCGATGTCGAAATCGAACAGATCGGCTGCCCCTTCGCCGGTGGCCGAAACCTGGTCGGCCGCTGCGCTGCTTACGAATTGATCCATGCCGCTGATGGTGACTGCAGTGACCGACTCAAGCCGGTACTTGAGGCTGCGAATCACTGCAAACGGAGTGAACAATCCAAGTGTCACGATCAGCAGAATGATATTGACCAGGTAAATACGCGCCATCGGCCATATGCGAGCGTTGCTGCGGAAGCTGACCTCGCCTACTGTCGTGTGGTTCCAGACTTTGTTTTGAATAAGCACGACGAAAGCGGCGAACAGGACGAAGTACGCGAGGTAGAAGCCGATGATCAGCACAAGCAAGCCGACTCCGCCGAAGATGCTTGCTCGCTGCCCGGCGCTGAACAGGCCCGCACCAGCTACGCCGGCCACCAGAGCGAAGACGATGCCAATCGCAAGTGATATCCCGAGCAGAATTCCATAAACAGCATAGAAGTGTCCGGCGGTGGCGGTGAACCGCGCTTGCGCCGATCCCAGCAATGCATTGTTATGTTGATAGCGTTTGAAGCGATAGTGCAGATACGGCAGCACGATCAGGTAAATCAACATCGCTACTCCGAGAAACCCAAACAGCCAGATGGGTGGCTCGCCAGGCTCGTCTTCAGCAAAAAACCCGAGTAACGCAAACGGCAAGATAAAAAATATCAGCGGCGCGGCGATCAGGTAAATCTCACCCAACCCGCCGACGAACTGAAAGTGGATACCTCGATAGCTTGAGTAGCGCGCGCGAAATCGCAACGATTGCCGTATTAACCACGGAAATATTGCCGCCAGCAACACCAGGGTGATCACACCCGCGATCAATGAAAATTTGAAGCTGAAGTTGTAGGCGATCAGCAGTACGAGCGCGATCAGCCGTCCCTTGAGGATCGCAATCGGCGAGCCGTGATAGTCAAACGATGAGCCGGCGATCTGCGTGTTGCGGTACATGTATTTCAGCCGGCGCACTTTTGCCCACGCCGAATAGATACCGACCGTGACGATCGTCAGCAGCAAATTGACGATCCAGATTCGGAAGTACTCGCTTCCGCTGCCAAGAAAACGCACCGGGTAGTCGGTTGGCGCGTTTGTTGAGGCCGACGCTGGCCAAGGTGCCGCAGGCACTGCGCTCATGGTTTCCCCCTCCTAGTTCTTATGTCCGCTTTGTAGCCGACTGCGAACCGGGCGGCAATCAGCCGAGCTAAAAAAAAGCCCGCAGAAGCGGGCTTTTTCGCTATCGGCACAGCCGATTACATATCCATGCCACCCATACCACCCATGCCACCCATGCCACCACCCGGCATGCCGCCACCGTGGCCAGGCTTTTCTTCGACCAGTTCCGCGACCATTGCGTCAGTCGTCAGCATCAAGCCGGCGATCGATGCAGCGTTCTGCAGCGCCATGCGCGTGACCTTGGTCGGATCGAGCACACCCATGCTGACCAGATCGCCGTATTCGTGCGTTTGTGCGTTGAAGCCAAAGTTGCCCTGTCCAGCGGCCACTTTGTTGACAACGACGCTCGGCTCTTCGCCCGAGTTCTCGACAATCTGGCGCAGCGGCTCTTCCATTGCGCGCAGCACGATTTTGATGCCAGCCTCCTGATCCGCGTTGTCCCCTTTGATCTTCGTCACCGCCTGTTTGACGCGGATCAATGCAACACCTCCACCGGCGACCACACCTTCTTCAACGGCAGCACGCGTCGCATGCAGCGCGTCTTCGACACGCGCTTTCTTTTCTTTCATCTCGACTTCGGTTGCGGCGCCAACTTTGATCAGCGCAACCCCGCCGGCTAGCTTGGCAACGCGCTCCTGCAGCTTCTCTTTGTCGTAGTCGCTGGTAGCTTCCTCGATCTGTGCGCGAATCGCCTTGACGCGGCCTTCAATGTTCTTGCCGTCTCCGGCGCCGTCGATCAGCGTGGTGTTCTCTTTTGCAACTTCAACGCGCTTTGCCTGGCCAAGATCGTTCAGCGTCGCCTTCTCGAGCGTCAGCCCGACTTCTTCTGCGATCACGGTCCCGCCGGTCAGGATGGCAATGTCTTCAAGCATTGCTTTGCGCCGGTCACCGAAGCCCGGCGCTTTTACGGCGACGGTTTTCAAAATGCCGCGGATGCTGTTGACGACCAGTGTCGCCAGCGCTTCGCCTTCGACTTCCTCGGCGACGATCAGCAGCGGACGGCCGGCTTTGGCGACCTGCTCAAGAATCGGAAGCAACTCACGGATGTTGCTGATCTTCTTGTCGTGCAACAGCACGTACGGGTTCTCAAGAACTGCGTTTTGCTTGTCGGGCTGGTTGATGAAGTACGGCGACAGATAGCCGCGGTCGAACTGCATGCCCTCGACGACTTCAAGCTCATTGTTCAGAGATTTGCCGTCTTCGACCGTGATGACGCCTTCCTTGCCGACTTTGTCCATCGCGTCGGCAATGATTTTGCCGATCTCTTCGTCAGCGTTCGCCGATATTGCACCGACTTGCGCAATTTCCTTGCTGGTGGTCGTCGGCTTCGAAAGCTTCTTCAGTTCTTCGATCGCCGCAACGACTGCTTTATCGATGCCACGCTTGAGATCCATTGGATTCATTCCGGCAGCAACGTACTTCATGCCTTCGGAGATGATCGACTGCGCCAGTACGGTGGCAGTCGTCGTGCCGTCGCCCGCGTTGTCAGACGTCTTGGACGCGACTTCCTTGACCATCTGCGCGCCCATGTTTTCGAACTTGTCCTTGAGCTCGATTTCCTTAGCCACGGACACGCCGTCTTTGGTAACGGTCGGCGCACCGAAGCTGCGCTCGAGGACTACGTTACGGCCTTTGGGACCGAGTGTGACTTTCACTGCATTGGCAAGAACGTTTACGCCACGCACCATGCGGTGGCGCGCGTCATCGCCGAAAAATACTTGTTTGCTAGTCATTGATAACTCCAGATTCGTTCAGGGGCGTCGGTCCTACACGGTCCGACAACAGGTTCATTGGTTAATCGTTGAGCTAGGCAATGACGCCCATTAAATCTTCCTCACGCATCACCAGCAACTCGTCGCCCTCGACTTTGACGGTCTGGCCCGAATACTTGCCGAACAGCACACGGTCGCCGACCTTGACGTCCAGCGTGTTGACCTTGCCGTTGTCGTCGCGCTTGCCCGG
>DATLMT010000186.1:0-2948 GCA_035537135.1 Burkholderiaceae bacterium
GTCCTTTTAGCGTTCAACTATGTCGCCGCAAGGATCCTGAGAAGGCATTAACAGTAAAGGTACTTCGCAATCGCGCCGCTACTTCAGCGATGCCATTAGCGCGGGCACTTCCGCTGACAGATCACGCGCTAGGTAGCCGAGCGGTCCTGAACGCTCGGCTAGTCGCTCGCCAGCACGCGCATGCAGCGCCACGCCCCATATTGCCGCTTGCTCGGCTGATGCGCCGCGTGACGCCAGGCCAACGATCACTCCAGCAAGCACGTCGCCCGAGCCCGATATCGCGAGCCCGACATTGCCGCCCCTATGGCGCCATAACGATCCGTCGGGTGCGGCGATGAACGTGGTCGCACCCTTGAGCGCGACGACGGCATTCCAACGTCGCGCCGCATTCGTGACCGCCTGCGTAGGTTGGGCACAAATGTCTTGCTTGTTGCCGCCGGTCAAATGGGCAAGCTCGCCCGCGTGCGGCGTCAGAATCGTAGGGCTCGAAAACTTTCCGATCCCCGGTGCCTGACCCGCAACACCCATCGCCGCCGCGTCCAGCACCAGCAGCGATGTCGAGAGATGCCCGAGAAGCTCTGCACAGAAACCGCACACGGCCGGCTCATCCTGCATACCGGGACCGATTAAAACCGCATCAACACGCTGCAACCGCTCCCGCACACGCTCGACCGCGCTGCGATCGATGCCGCCCGCTTCGGTTTCGGTGAGCTCGATCACACGCGCTTCGGGCAGTGCGGTTGCGACCAGCCGCGCAACGCTGGCTGCGGTTGCCACCATCAGCTTGCCGGCGCCTGCATTGAGCGCCGCGTTGGCTGCGAGTATCAGCGCGCCCGGCATTTCGCGCGAACCTGCGATCACCAGCACCCGGCCACGCTCCTCCTTATCGCCTTCGGCGTCGGGTTGCGGCAATGGCCAACCCCGCAGGCACTCGTCGTCAACGTCGACTGCAGTGCCTTGCGTCACGGCTTCGGCGCCGCCGGAACGTCAGCTTCGGTGGTAATCGCTGTGCCCGCTTCAGCGAGCGGAGCGACAAAGTGAATCAGGCGAGTGACGAGCTTGCCGTTCTTGCCAAGCGTGCGATCGAACTCGTAATGCATCACGGCGCAATTGGGAACGTCGGCAACGCGGTCTAGATCAAGGATCTGCGCTTCGTCCATCCGCTCGAGCAGGTAACGGAAGCAATTGACAATGACTTGATGCGCGACGATCAGCACGCGTTCGCCACGATACTCGCGGGTCATCGTGTCGATCACACTGCGTAGCCGCAGGATCACGTCGCACCAGCTCTCTCCGCCCGGCGGACGAAAATAGAATTTGCCGACGTGTGCACGCTGCTCGCTTAGCTCGGGATGGCGCTCGCGAATGCCGAACGTCGTCAACCGGTCCAGAATTCCGAATTCTTTTTCGCGCAGTCGTTCGTCCGAATGCAGGATGTGCGAATCGGCCGTGACCCCGGCGGCTTCCAGCACCAATTTTGCGGTCGAGCGCGCACGTACGTAGGGCGAACACAAGACGACGTTCGGCTGCGAGCTGCGTGGCATCGTGCCGAACCATTGGCCGAGCGCAACCGATTGCTGCTCACCCAGCACTGACAAGGGCACGTCGATATCGCGCTCTGCAATATCGATCAGCGGCAGGCGCGCGGCCTCGGCTGAATCGCGCGCGACATTACCCGCGCTCTGTCCGTGCCGGACGATCCACAGCTGCTGCGGCCATTTTTGTTCCACCCGGCACCTTTAGCGGCGACTCGGTTTGGCCCGAAGCCAAACGCGTGCCTGCAATGCTGCCAAACTCCCAAATTTGGGTAACCCGGCCACGGCAGTTCTTAGCCTTACCCTCTTGAAATTACGCAGGGCGCTCCGAATTTCGGCGTGCGGCTCCAGCAGAGCCCCAACCGACGCTGCAACTGCAACGAAAGGAGGATGAGCGAATGTTCGCATCGATGGTGACATACCCCGGCCTGTTCGGGGACTTTGATCGGCTACGCCGGGAACTTGACGAACTTTCAGGGTGGTCGGGCTTGCCCGCCAGTATCCGGTCCGCTGCGCCAGGCGCATTTCCGCCGATCAACATTGGGAACACGGCCACCAGTGTCGAAATTTATGCGTTTGCGCCGGGAATAGATCCAAAGCAGATCGAGTTGACGATCGATCGCGGCGTGTTGACCATTTCGGGTGAGCGCGCCTCGGGCCTTCCGTCCGAAGACGGCAAGGTCAGCGTGTACGGCAATGAGCGGTTTTCCGGCTCGTTCCGGCGCGCGATCAGCCTGCCGGAAGACATCGACTCGACAAAGGTCAACGCTAATTACCGCGATGGAGTGCTGCACGTCAGCATCAACCGGCGCGAGTCCGCGCTGCCCAAGCGCATCACCGTTCAATAACTAGGAGCCAGGAGGTCCAATCATGCAAGACACTTCCGTTGCGGAGGCACCGCGCACGGCCAACCGTCAGGACGTGAATCGGCAGAATGATTCATCGCAGTCCGATGCGTCGCGATCAGCTACGGCAAAGCGCGACTTGCAGGCAATGACGCCGCGCGTCGATGTGCTCGAAGATGACTCGGGCATCACGTTGCTTGCGGACATGCCCGGTGTATCGAAGGATGCGCTCGAAATCAAGGTGGAAAACAATGCGCTTTCCATTGAGGGGGCGATAACCGCCGCTACCCCCCAGGCGCTTGAAGCAACCTACGCTGAAGTGCGCGTCCCGCGCTACCGTCGCAGCTTCACTCTGAGCCGCGAGCTCGACGGCAGCCGCATCGACGCGCAATTAAGGGATGGAGTGCTGAAGCTGCGCATTCCTAAGCACGAGCAGGCGCGGCCGCAGCGCATCTCTGTAAAAGTAAGCTAGCGGATAATGCGGGTGCACCTGCGGGCACATCGCCGTGCGATGTGCCCGCAGCTCGAAGTTGTCCTGTAATGGAAATCGATGAAAAAGAGTGGCGAA
>DATLMT010000187.1:0-19840 GCA_035537135.1 Burkholderiaceae bacterium
AGAAACGCCGGGTCGTATTCAAGATCGGGTCCGGCAGGCGGCGCTTCGGTAGCCTCGGCGAGCAGGTACTGAAGATCCATAGGTAGCTAAGCCGCCTCCGTGCAAAGAAGGCCACTACATTAAGCGAGCCTTGTGTGCCCAGCAAGGCGAATATCCGACAGTTGAATCACAGCCTTCGCAGACTGGCGTCGAATCTTTCTTAGGGCGCGACCAAGGCGGCGCGCCAAACAAGTGAACGCATGGTTAGCGCGTACGCACCGTCCGCGAGACGACTTCGGCAACCACTTCGTCGGTCTCACGACCGTCCAGGTAAGGCTCGCCCAGATGCTGCTGGAGCAGCTTCAGATTGCGCCGATGTGCGCGGAAGTAAACGTCGAACACATCGCCGGCCAGCGGCACTGCGCCGACCGCGGCGTCGAGTACCAAGTTGCCGATCATCTTCCCTTGCAGCCAGCGTGACGCGCCGAGCTCACGGGCCTGGGTCAGCAAGTACAGGCCGATCGCCGCCGACAGCAAATCGCCGGCAACCGGAATCACGCCGAGCAGCGCATCCAGCCCGACCTTCGTGCGCAAAAACGGCACGTCGACGGCGGAGTCCATCAAGCGCGTCAGCATGATCAGCCGCTCGCGTGCGCGGCGCTTGCGCTCGGCGGACGGAACATCAATTGAACGCATCGCGGCAGCAGTCATCTTTCAGCTGACTCTTTGGTGGCAATCAAAAGCACGTTGGCAAACGGAGTGCCCTCACTCATTGGCTGCGCCACCGCTGAAAATCCGATGGATTCGAGCAGCAGCTTCCATTCGGACAACGGTCGGCAATGAAGCCGTGGCCATTGTCTGTCGCGCACAATCGTCACGCACCAATCGACCATCGATGTGATCCGGGCTCGCCAATGCAAAGCAGCGTCACTCACACGCACCAGCAAAGCGCCGCCGGGCGCCAGCGCATTGAACACATCGACCAGTAGCTTGCGCTGGTGCTCGCTATCGAGGTAATGCAGCACGTCGAGCACGACGACCACATCGCACGCGGGTAGCGTTACCTGCCGCGCGTCGCCAACCGTCAGTTCAACCCGATTGCCAAGGTCCGACAGTGCGCGGTGCCCCAGCGCGATTGCATCGCTTCGCAGATCGAATCCGCGCAGCGTCCAGCGCTTCGGCGGCGGCGCCCATGTTGGCGGCCAGTCCAGATCGACTTGCGGGTCGCACCGCTCGGCGGCAGCGAGCCAGGCCGCCAATATTCCAAGCCCGCAGCCGACATCGACAATGCGCGCCGCATCGTTGATGCGGCCGTCGCGCAGGAGTGCCGCGAAGACCGGATCGCCGCCCAGTTTTCCGCGCGCGAAATAGTAGGGACTAAGACCTGCCTGCCGATAGCGCGCGGCAGCGCGCATAACGAGTCGGCGGACCGTTGCATCGCCGGCCCCCTGGTCCACGATAGGGCGCACGGCGGAACGCGCCGAGCTGACGTTCTCGGCGCGGGCCACTGGGGCTTGCGCCGACGAGACGGTGGTTGCCCTACTTACTCCATTGCGCGCGCCCCCCGCCTGCATCATGCCGGCATAGCAGCGCGCACCGTTACCGAACGCCACGTGCGCGCCCGCAGCAATGCGAGCACCGGCGGCAACGCACCAAGCACGCTCGTGGCCGCCTTGATCCGCCCGCGCGTTCCCTCAGCCCCGTCATGCATCAAAACAATCGCACCGGGAGCCAGGCGTCGAACGATGCGCTCCGCTACACGCGTAGGGCAAAGATCGACGCTATCGAGCGATCGCACGTTCCAGGCAACGCAACGCAGCCCAAGACGTGCAAGCGCCGGCTCCGTAAGCGGGGTGCGGATGCCAAACGGCGCACGAAAAAATTTCGGCGCCTGGCCGGTGATGTCAGCAAGCGCCTTTTGCGCGTCTCCGATGTCGCGCACCAAACGCCCAACCCCCCAAAACCCCATCGCGCGCGAATGTCCGAAGGCGTGGTTCTCGACCGCATGCCCGCGCGACACGATTTCCCGCACGACATTCGAATGCGCGCGCGCGCGCGCGCCAACGCAAAAAAATGTCGCCTTCGCCCCGGCTTCGTCAAGCAGATCGAGCACACGCGGCGTCACTTCGGGATCGGGCCCGTCGTCAAACGTCAATGCAATCTCGCCGCGCTCCGCGCAAGCGGTCGGCAATTGCGAGATTACCGGGCCGAGCGCTGTCGTTGCGGGCGCAAAACCGAACGCGACATTCAACGCGTGGCTGCCGCACATCGCGCCCACGGCCCACGGCCAGAGCGCCGGCTGCACTGCGATCGATGCGATGCCGGCCACGTGACTGCCGGCCAGCAGCCAGTGCAATGGCCCGGGCTGCCAGGCGCGCGACGGCAACGGACGGTGCAATGCGAATCTGGAAGCGCTCACTTGATCGCGACGTATTCGGAAAAAATTCCCAGCACAACGTGGCGGGTGACGGTGGTGAAGCCGGCCGCACGCATCTGTTCGATGACTTGCTGCGGCGGCACGCACGCTTCGATCGAATCCCACAGGTAGCGCATAACTGCCGGGGTATCGCGCGAGCGACCGACGCAGCGCGCCACAAAGGGCACCAGATACCGCAGGTAGTAACGCAGCCAGCGAGTCGCGCGGACGCCCGTCGGCCGAGTAATCTCCAGCACGCACGCGCGTCCTCCGTCACGCAGCACGCGATGGAACTCGCTGAACACGGCACGCAGATCGGCGACGTGACGCAACGCGTAGCCCATGCTGACAAAGTCGTACGCGGCATCGTCGGCGGGCAAGGCTTCGGCGCGTCCTTCAAGCACTCGCATTCCCGGCGGTAAGTGCGCGTTCGCAAGCATTCCCACGCTGGGATCGACGCCGGTCACGTTGGCGCCGCCGCCGCTGAGCCTTGCGGCCTGCATCGCGGTAAGTCCGGTACCCGTGCCGACGTCGAGCACGCGCATGCCGGATGTCAATCCAGCGCGGCGCAGCGCCTGTCTGCGGTACCAGGGGCCGGTGCCAAACGCCATCAATCGTTCGACGCGGTCGTAGTCGACTGCGCTGGCGTTGAAAATGCTTCGCAGCCAGCGGTGCCGCTCAGTCTCGTCCTTGTAATACTCGGTCAAGGGTGGATGAGGCACGACCGTTTCCGTTTTGCTGATACTGCTCATGCTGTTAGACCTCCGTTAACGCCGATCACTTGCCGCGTAATGTAGGCGGCATCGCTCGATAGCAGGAATGCAACCGTGGCGGCGACTTCATCGGGTTCGCCAATGCGCCCGGCGGGGATCAGTTTCGTCATTTCCTCAAGCGGCAAGTCACGCGTCATGTCGGTGGCGATCAGACCCGGTGCAACACAGTTGACCGTGATATTGCGGCTGGCGAGTTCGAGCGCCAGGGACCGCGTCGCACCGATGATGCCTGCCTTTGAAGCGCTGTAGTTGACCTGACCTCGATTGCCGATCTGCGCGGCGACCGACGCGAGGGTCACGATGCGGCCGGGTTGACGCCGCCGAATCATCGGCATCATCAGTGGGTGCAACACGTTGTAGAAACCATCGAGATTAGTGCGCAACACGCGATCCCAATTTTCACCCGACAGAGCCGGAAAAACGTGGTCGCGCGCGATGCCAGCATTTAACACGACGCCATAGGGCGCGCCGCGCTGCTCCACTTGGGCCTGCAGTACTTGCGCGCAGGCGCCGCGTTCCGCAATGTCGAACGCCAGCACGTCGACGGTGCGCCCGAGCGCCCGCGCTTCATTCGCGACAGCGTCGATCGCCTCCGTCGAATCGGATTGCCCCGAATGATGCAGCCATACGTCATAGCCTTCGCGTGCCAGGCGTAACGCAGTCGCGCGCCCGATGCCGCGGCTGGAGCCGGTGATCAGCACGGCCGTCATTTGCGCGGTCGCCAAAACGGAAAAAAATTGAACCATGCAAGCGGTGCCTCGCGGCACGCGCGTTCGAGAAAGCGCACGTAGTCGGCGATGACCTCGCGCAGCGCCGCGTCGCGCGTTTTGCGCGGTAGCGTGATGCGCTCGCGCAGCAGCTCGCAGACGAGTGTGTAGCGGCTGCGATCGGACGGGCGCTGATAACACGCGAGCCAGTAGACCGGGCAATCGAGCGCTGCGGCAAGTACCCAAGGGCCAATCGGAAACGCCGCGTTGCCGTCGAGAAACCGAACGTCAATTGTTCGCTCACTCGTCACAGGTACGCGATCGGCGGCGATCACCACGAAGTCGCCTTGCTCCACGCGCGTCGCCAGGTGCGCGATCGTGGCGGTATCCACCTCGGTCACTTGCAACAAACGCTCGGCGCTTTGCGGGTTGATGCGGTTCAGCACGCGGTTAAAGCGCTCGGCGTGCCGCGTGTGCACGAGGATATGCAGCCGCAACTGCTTGGCGCGCTCGCCCATTCGGCGCAGCACTTCGAGGTTGCCGAAATGTGCGACCACCAGCACGCCGCCACGATTCTGCGAAACCGCTTCGTCGAAGCGCGGATCGACTTCGCGTCGTATGCCGTCGAGCGAAAGTCCGCCGGTCCACACGAGCGCCTTGTCGAGCAGCGTATCCGCAAACCGGCGCACGTGAAGAGCGGCCGCGCGCCACGCCTGCCATGCGCCGGTGTCAGTGGAAAGCATGCCGATCCGGCGCTGATAGTCGATCGACGCGCGGCGCGCGACCGGGCGCACGGTAACGAAGTACCAGGACGCCGGCCATGCCAGCAGCCGATAAAGCGGCCGGCCGATCCACACATAGCTCAGATACATGATCCATAGCCACGTGGTGGTTCCCGATTCGGGCATTGACGCCCAATGTGAATCGGAGCGCGGCTGTTTGCGCATCGGCACGTCGATGCTGCTCACGGCGCGTGGCCAGCGATTCGGCGCGGTAGCAGACGCGGGAGGCGCATCAGCATTCCCGCCAGCAATCGCAGATGCAGCGATGCCATGCGCACGTTGTCGCGCAGCATCCGGAAATGCGAAACGCCGTCAGCGGGATACGTCACCGGTGTGCTGAGGTTGACAACCGGCACACCGGCCCAGAAAAGCCGCACGATGATCTCGGCATCGAATTCCATGCGACGGCCGATACGCGCGCGATCGTCGCAAGCGATCGCCGGCGCGATTGGATACAGGCGAAAGCCGCACATTGCGTCAGCAATTTCGCGCGACAACGTGTGGGCCCACACTAGGACCGTGGTGATGCGCCGGCCATGCAGTCTTACCGCCGGAACGCTGGCATCGTAGTGCGGCACGCCGTTGATAACCGCAGCGGGATTGCGCTCGGCAGCCTCGACAAACTCGCCGATGCGCGACGGATCGTGCTGCAGATCGGCATCGATCTGCACCGCGTGCGTGAACCCGGCCGCGTGCGCGGCGCGCAAACCTGCAAGCACTGCGGCGCCTTTACCTTGGTTGGTGTCGTGCCGCAGATAGCGCAGCCACTGCGCATTGTCGGCGCACAGCGATTGCACCGCCTGCGCACATGGTGGATGGCTGCCGTCGTCAACCAGCCAGGCTGTCAGGCTGGTGGGGCGCAGGGCGTCGACCAGACGCGGCAGTGCTGCATGATGGTCGTATACAGGCACGATGACGCAAACGCGAAGCGCGGACGAAGGATGCGACGTGCCGATGAGCTGCGACCGAAATTTTCAGCGCTACGTCAGCGCAGCAGATCGAGCGCCTGCGCAAAGGTGCGAACGCGGCGAAATTCGCGCGCGTCGACGTCGCGGTCGAACGCGTCGTTGAACTTCAAAACGATCTCGGCAGCGTCGATGCTGTCGAGATCGAGATCCTGATACAGATCGGCGCCCGGCACCAACCGATCGCCGGCAATCGCGAATTCACGATACAGAAATTCACGAAGCCAACTCTCGACGCGGTCGGTCGCGACACCGCAGTCCGGCGCCACTTGCGTGCTGGCCAACGGAAAGTCGCGCCGCATCCAATCAAGCCGCTTGCGCGCCGCGCTGGCTTGCTACGAACGCGGCCAACGCGCGCACGCTGGCAAAGTGACGGCGATTGTTTTCGTTGTCAGCGGTGAGTTTGACGCCATAGCGTTTGGCGAGCGCCACGCCAATTTCCAGCGCATCGATCGAGTCGAGTCCCAATCCTTCGACAAACAATGGCGCGGCCGGGTCAATTTCCTCGGGCTGCATCTCTTCGAGCCCGGTGCACTCGATGATCAACTCGGCAATTTCTTGTTCAAGCGGGTCCACGGCGTGCAAGCTCCATCACTTTCAACTTATCGACATACAACTGGCGCAGATGTTCGGTCAGCCGGCGCGCCGCCAGCGAGACACTGCAACCCCCCTGCAGAAACTGCGCCGGATCAATCGCCGCGTGTGCCATTACACGCACCCTCGGCCGCGTTCTGGGCGCAAGCCACCATCGACTGCGCTTCGTCAACAACGGCTCCGAAAATTCAATCGTCACTGGAATCACGGTACACCGCGACCGCACCGCAATGTGCGCCGCACCCCGACGCAACCTAATCACGCCATCGTCTGCGGTGCGCGTGCATTCCGGAAACAGCACCAGCGTTTCACCGGCTGCGATGCGTGCACGGCACTCCTCAACGAGCGATTGCGGATCGGCGTTGACCACGTAGTTCGCTCCTCGAATGCCGCCCCACGTAAAAGGGTTGACCTGCAGCGATCGCTTGGCGACGACACCGGCATCCTTAACATGGCCCAACAAAATCAGCGCGTCGATCAGCGATGGGTGATTGGCGACAATCAGCGTGCCGGGCGGCGGTTCGCGGCTCAGGCCCGTCACCTCGAGATCGATCAGGCGCAAAGCCCCCATCACGCCGACGTAAGTGCGCGTGATGACATACATGATGCGGCGTATGTCGCGCGTGCGCCGCATGCGGTCGCGAACTAAGAGTGAATAAGCCGGAATGACCAGCACGCTCATCAGCGCGCCATACAGTCCGAATACCATGAACAACGCGACTTGCCCAATCGAGCGGCCCAGGCGGCCGATGGCGGCACCCACGCTGAAAGGCCGAAGTTCCCGTCGCTGCGGCCGAATCTGCATCTCGTGCGCGATTTTCGAGCGCTCGGCACGCTCGGACAGAACAACTGCCATCGAAGTCACCCTTGCGCTGTCGCTCACCGGCCGACTGTTACTAACCCCAGACGACCCGATGCCGGGCCCCCATTAAACCGCTTCCCACGGCAATTCGGTCGCATTGTAAATCCCGGTCATCGCATCGACCATGCCGGTAAGCGGCGGGTTTGGGATTCCGGCAACAGCGAGTTGACAACCCTGCCAGGCTGTCAGCCAAACAGCCGCGCTCGCCTGCGCGCCGGCTTTCAGCCGCGCTTCGGTAATAGACCAGGCTCGGACGACGGATCGAGCGTCGTGCGACTGATCGTCAGGTAGTCCGAGCATCCGCGCCGCTGCACGCGAATCTCGCATAGCGTGCATCGATTCGACATCGACGCCGATTGGAACGCCTGCAACGACCACCGCAATTGCTGTCCCGGTGTGGGCGATGCTGGCATGCACCGGCACGCTCGCGCCGAGCAGTACGCGTCCCTCGGAGTCGACTTCTACCGTCGCTTCATCAAGTCCCGCGGCAACCAACGCCCAGCGCAGCAAGCAGTGACCAACTATGAACTGCTGACGACGTTGCGGACGGTTGATGCGCGCCAGGCGCGCACGCTCCGTGAGCGTCAGCAAAGCGATCTGCGCCGCCTCCCATGCCTCGGGTAGCTGGGAATCGAAGCGACCGATGTACAGCGCCGGTGTCACTGGATCGGCGTTTGAAGGACAACGCTAGCGCGCCCGGTAAGGAGCGCGGCGCCGGACGCGCTGACTTCGAACCGATAGGCAACCTGATTGTCGGCCCGGAACTCGCTGACGGCTCTGATTACGATTGGCGCCGCACATTGCTCCAAGCGCTCGACCGACCACCGCAAATCGGATGCGGCGACCAGGTAGCCATGACGCACGCGCGCACTGGAGTCGCCGCGCGCGAGCAGCGCGCCGTGGATCGCCATGGCCTGCGCACCGTATTCGAGGCCGCAGATAATGGACAGCACGCCGGCTTCGGCAAGCGGATGACGGGCGGCACGATGCGAATCGCTCTCGCACACGATTTCGTGCTCGTCGTACGACACGATGCGGTCGATCAGCCGCATGCGGCCGGCGTGCGGCAACAGCGCTTCGATCGACGGCGTCAACATCCTGCAACGGCAACGCGCAGCGCGCGGCCATTACCCTGGCGCAGCACGATCTCGCGCCGAGGCGGTTGCGCCAGTGCTGCGAACAATGGGAGCATGCGCGCGGTCGGGTTTCCGAGCCGAATCGATTCGAGCTGCGGGTCTACCAACGTAGTATCGGTGGCGTGCTCGTCTGCGCTCCCCCCGTCGGTCAAAGTCAGCTGCGCGATGGCTGACTCAAAACTCGGCGGCGCAAGCACGAGCGCCAGCGACCAAGCGTCGATCGTTGGCCGCGCTTCCGACAGCGGGAACGGATACGGCAAGTCATAGCTCACCATCAGCACCGGCGTCTGAGCAGCGATAGCCTGCACCGCGGTCTCCAGCAGCGCGGCAGTCGCAGTGCCGTCGAGCGCACACAAGCTGGTCACCGCGCAGTGACTCGCCACAGCGATGCTGTAGTAGCCCGACGCGGCGTTGTGCACCGAATTATGAAATTTGGTCGGTGAAATCTGGTAGTCGCCCGTCGCGAGCATTGCGCAGATGTCGTGAATGATGTCGGGATTGCCCGAGCTGCTGCCGAACACCGCGGGCACGGCTTTGGCGTCGAGCGCGGCGTGCGTCAACGCCTGCTGCGCGGCGGTCAGTGCGATACGCGTTGACGGAGTGGCGCGCCTGCGCTCGGCGGCAGGCAATAAACCGCTTGGCGGCGCGGCGTTATCGGCACGCACATACGCGATGGCGCCCGACAAAACCTCGCGCGTCGCAGCCCAATCGGCTAGCCCCGGCCCATAGACGCCGATTCCCAATACAGCGCATGCAATCACGAGAGCGTTCTTGACTTTCTCTCGCGGCCAAAGACCACGCTGCAGTTGCTGCCGCCAAAGCCGAACGAGTTCGACAGCGCCACGTTAATGCCACGCGTTTCGTTGTCGAGCAGCACCGTGTTCGGACACTCCGGATCCAGATCGGTCGTATTCAGCGTGCCGGGCATCATCGCGTGTTCGAGCGCAAGCAACGCCACGATCGATTCGACGATGCCGGCCGCACCGAGCAAGTGACCGAACCAGCCCTTGGTTGAGCTGCTGGCGGTGTCGCCGAACACGGCGGCAACGGCGCGGCCCTCAGCGGGATCGTTCGAGCGCGTCGCGGTGCCATGCAGGTTGACGTAATCGACCGAGGCGGGCGACAGGGCCGCGGAATCAAGCGCGCCGCGCATCGCGAGCTGCGCACCAAGCCCCTCGGGGTGGGGCGTCGACATATGGTGAGCGTCGCTCGACTCACCCGCGCCCAGCAGGTACGCAGAAGCATCCGCGCGTGCTTCGAGCAGCGCGAACCCGGCACCTTCTCCGATAGAAATACCGCGCCGCTCCCGATCGAATGGTCGGCACGGGTCGGGCGATAACAGCTCGAGCGAGGAGAATCCGCAGAGCGTCGTCAGACATAGCGAATCAACGCCGCCCACAATTGCGGCATCGATCCAGCCGGCGCGCATCAATCGGGCCGCAGAAGCGAACACCTTGGCACTCGACGAGCATGCGGTTGAAATTGCCAGCGTTGGCCCGGTAGCGCCGACCGCATGCGCCACCAGCGCAGGCGCCGAGAAATTATTTAGAGTCGTCGCATACGTGAACGACTCCGGCAGCCGGCCCGCAGCGTCACGCGCGCGATACGCGCTTTCAGCGTGGGCGATGCCGGAGGTACTTGTACCGATGATCACTGCGACGCGCGGGGCACCGTAGCGCGCCACCGCAGAACGGGCGTGCGCGGCGAACTCATCCTGATGCAGGCCCAGCCACGCAAGACGATTATTGCGGCAGTCATACCGAGATAACGACTCGGGTAATTGCGTCGATTGCAATCCTTCGACTTCACCAATCCACGTGTTGAGCGCCGGGCCTTCGCGCCGCTGCGCATCCGCCGCAAAATCGCAGCGCGCTTCGTAACGTTTCAATCCGCTGCGTCGTGCTCGCAACGCGTCGAGCAGCGCGCCGTGCCCTCGGCCGACGGCGGTGGTCGCTGTATAAGCGCTGATCGCTACCGGATCGAACTTCACGATTTGAAAGCCTGCGTGCGCGTCGGCGCCAGCGAAAGACTGACAAAGAGCGCGACGGTCGCGCCGATCGCGACCGTCAGGCCGATCATGTGCAACACCGGCGTAGTCGACATCGCCAGCGTTGCAAAAGCAATCAGCGTCGTCGCGGCGGCAAGCGTGACCGATAGAGTGACCGGCAACGACGAGTCCGCGTCATGCTGCTCGTCGCGCGGCATGCCGATAAACAACGCATAGTTTGTTCCAACACCGGCTGCCAAGAGCAGCGCCACTAGGTGAAACAAAGTCAAACCGCCTTCAATCAATACCAATGAAGCGGCGGTGATCGCGATCGACACTGCGACCGACGCTGCGATGCGCGCAGTCGCTCTCAGATTTCGCAATTGCACAGCCAGAATCAACACGATCAGTATCGCCCCTCCCAATGCCGCCCACGCTGCGCGCGCGCGGTAGTCGGCAACCAACGCCTGTACGTTTGTCAGATCAATCAACGACACACCGCTCGCGCCTCGCGCCACCGCGGCGACGGCTTCGGCGCCTCCGCTGTCGCTAACGCCCGTCAACGTGATCAACGCCGCGACGTCGGATGCCGTGCCCTGCTTACGGTCGATCAACTGTGCCGCCAGCCGCTGACCGAATGCGGTGCCTGCATAGTAGCCGGGCGTGATGTCGAGTTGGCGCGCGCGTTGCACGTCGGCAATGAACGGCTCGAACGCTTCGCCGCGCAAAGCGCTTTCGGTCAGCGCCTGCGCCAGGCTCGCGCGCAACGTCGCTTCGTCCGGAAGCGCCACGCGCCGCGCCTGCTGCGTTTGCGCGCTAGGAATCAACGTTGCCGGCGAGTCGAAGCCGGCAATCGCGCCGCGCAATTGCAGCTGGCGTAATGGTTCGTGCAACGCTTCGGCACGCATGATCGCTTCGTCGAGCGTTGCGCCCTCGACCGCAACTACGAAGCGCAAATCGCCCAGCCCGGTGTCGCTGCGCAGCCGCGCATCGAGCTCGCCCGACCCGCGCGCCAGTGGTGAGATCGCAGCCAGCTGATCGTTCCAAAGCAGATTGCCACGCGTCACCAGCAGCACGCCCGCTGCGAGTCCGATCAGCACCAGCGCGAACCTCCATCGCCGCGCATGCAGAGACAAGCGGGCAAGTGGGGCGAAGCGCATTAAGCGCGACGCATCGAGCGGGTGCAGCACATCGGGCAAGCACGAGCGCGCGACGACGGCGGCAACCGCGATGCCAACGATCGACATCAACCCGAGCTGCATCAATCCAGCGAAGCCGGACAGCATCATCGCTACAAAACCCGCGCTCGACGTCAACACCGCGAGCCATAAGCCCTTCCACAAGTACGTGTTGTCGCCGCGCTGCCTCTGCACCTGAACGTACACAGCGTAGTCAACCGCTTCGCCGATCAGCGTCAGTCCGAAGCCGAGGGTAATGCCGTGAATGCTGCCGAACGCGAGTGACACCGCGGCCAACCCCGCCAGCGCGCCGGTTGCGGTCGGCAACGCGGCCCACAGCAGGAAACGCGGGCTGCGCAACACCAGCAACAGCAGCAGACTGACTGCAACCGTGGCAATCAAGGTCAGGCGCCGTGCATCTTGCTGAATCGCGCGCCGCGACTCGACCGCGAACACACCGGGTCCGGTGAGATGAAGCTGCAACTGCGCTGTCGCCGCAGCATCCGGCGTGTCGCCGAATGCCGCACGTATGGCCTCGACCGCCTCGGCCTGGGCGTCGACGTCGAAGCCCGGCGCGCGTGTGGTTGCAAGCAATAGTGCGCTGCGGCCGGCGGAGTCGAACCACACGCCATGGGCACTGCTTGGCGTACGTGCGGGCTTCAGTGCCGCCGCAAGGTACAGCAACTCGCCGGTCAGATCGCGCGCAGCGGTCGGCTTGACCAGCGGCGCTGCCGATGAGCGCAGCAGAGCCTCAAGCTCGGCGGCTGCATTGCGCAAGCCTTCGACGGAGAAACGCTGCGGCGATACCTGCGCGCTCAATAGATAGCGTGCATCAAAGAGGCGATCGCGCTCGGCCGCGAACGTCGCAGCATCGCCGTTGGTGACGAAAGCGAAGCGCGGATCGGCGCGCAGCGCCGCGGCAATCTGTTGTGAACGCTGCGCGGCGCCTTCCGTGCGTTCTGCGCTTGGAGCTTCAATGCCGATCAGGATCACCCTGGAAGCAACGCCGTCGCGCAGTTGCTCCGCCAACATCGCCTGCTCGCGCGTTGCCGGGCCTGGCAGAAACGCGGTGATGTCGGTAACGATTGTCGCGCGCGCCACGATCACGCCGCACACGAGCACGCCGAGCAGCCATGCGCCCCATCGCACAGCACGTCGCTTCATTTCTTGATCGGCGCGGAAGGAATTTGAACTGCAGAGATCTGCATCAAAGTCAGGTCGCCGTTAGCTTCGACAATCTCGATCGCATTGACTTCGCTGCCGGCGCCGCGCAGAACCACCTTGGACACGGCATCGAGCAGGGCTCGCTCGCGCGGCACGAGCGTCAACTGCCATTCCTTCTGCGCATTCGCGGCGCTAAATGAAACGTTATAGTGCCGGCGCAGCGCCGGAAGGTCACCGCCCAGCGTTGCACGCAGGCTTTCAATCAACGCTGCCAGCAGCGGCGCCTCGGACACCGCGAACGTGCGCTTCTGCGCTGCGCCGCGTACTGCAGCACTCTCGTAAGAGACGACGTTGCCTTCGATCTTCACCGTTTCGCGATGCGGCTCGACCGTGCGCTTCTCAAGGTAGCCGGGCGCGCGAAAGATCAATGTCCCGCTCGATTCGACCGGCGCTTTCAGCAGCGCCGAAAATTTCCGCTCGGAGAATCGAGCGCGCCGCTCACTGTGCGCGCCCAACTCGGCGAACAGGCGCAGCAGTGGGTCATCAACTCCCTGAGAAAGTGCAGGCCTTGCCACACACGCAAGCATGGCCGACAGCAACGCCCGGCGCTTAACGAGATTGCTCATCCCGGACCCGCTCAATTGACAAGCTGGTGCATTTGGAAACTGCCCTCGGCGATCACCGCGCCGCCGCTAGTCACGACAAACCGCATCGGGTTGTTAGTACCAGTGGCGTTGAACGCGCACTCGAAAGCGCATTCCGGCGCAAGCGGCCGCAGAAATTTGACGCGCTTGATCGCCGCGATCGAGTATGTCTGTCCCTGCGCAGCCAGCCGGCGCGTGGCGGTCGACACGACCCACGCCAAAAGCCAGGCCCCGGGAACGATAGGATGGCCCGGAAAGTGTCCGGCAAGCATCGGATGATCGGCATTTACGACGCAGCGCTCGGCACTCGCGGGTTCGTGGCGATCGGTCATTCGCTGTCCATGCGAGACAATTAATCAACTCGAGCGTCAGTCGTTCCGGCAACGGTGACTTTGGACTTCGGTCGACGCGGCACCTGCAGCGCTTTCTTGGCTAACGCCAGCAGCTCTGCTTTCGGCAGCTTGCCCTGGGCATTACGCGGCAGTGCATTGACCCAAACGAGCGGGCGCGGAAGAAATGCCGCATCGATTTGCGCGCGCAGCGCAGCAACTAGCTGGGCGCGCGTGACTTCCGGGGCCACCACCAACGCCATTAACCTTTGCTCGCGCGCCGCGTCGGGCGCGACGGGCGGCTCGAATATCGCGCCGTCAAGCACGCCGTCGATCGACAACAGCACGCGATTGAGCCCTTCGAGCGATGCACGCTTGCCGCCGATGTTGACCACGTCATCGGTGCGCCCTTCCAGCTCGAACGTCGAATCGCTGATCAACCGCAGGCGATCGGCGAGCTTTCCCGGCTGCACATGGCCGCCGTACGCGTGAAATTCGCCGTCACGCTGTTCGATCTTTACGTCGCGCATCGTCGTCCATACGGGCCCGTTGACCGTGCGCCGGGTGGCGACCATACCGGTCTCGGTGCAGCCATACACCTCGAAAACGGGCGTGCTCCACGTTGATTCGCATCGCTGCGCCAGCTCAAGCGCCAGCGGCGCGGTGGCGCTGACCACACGATCGAGCGCAGGCATCGGCTGGGCCGACTCAGCGAGCGCGCGCAGATGCACCGGCGCGGTAATCAGCACGCGGCGTCCGCTGATGCGCGATAGCACGGCAATAACCTCATCGGGATGCAAAGGATGCTCGGCCGCAAAGGCACAAGGGCCGTGCATTGCCATCAGCACCGTCGACTCGAATCCGTACATGTGCTGCGGCGACACCGTACCAAGCAGCACCGCATCGATCGACCTATCGTCCAATTGCAGGGCGATTGCTTCGGCACGCGCACCATCGACAATTCCGCCCCACGTTTTGGACTGCGGCTGAGGCTCTCCGGTACTGCCCGACGTAAACGCGATCGCAGCGACGCGCTCGCGTGCGATCGCAGGCGGCGGCCACGCCTGCGCGCCAGCTGGCGCTTGCCATTTTGTTGCGGATGCGGCAGCGGTGTGCCAGACGATGTCTCCGCCTTCATCGGCCAGATATAGCGTGTCCGGATAGCGGGTCGCCAATTGCGCCAGGGTTTCGGGCGTGCGCGAGGGGGGCAGCAGGCTGGTGCGCCCGGCGATCAGCGTTGCCGAAAATCCGACCGCAAAAGAATAGCGGTCGCGGCAGCTGTTCAACACGTACTGGGCGGGCGGCAATTGACGCGCCAGCGCTTGCGCGTCGGCGACGAAACGCCCGGCCGAGATCGCGTCACCAGCACGCACCGCAATTCGGGCATCGGCGGCGCGGTGGCCAATCAAAAGCTCACTTTTCACCCTGTGTGTGGCCCGATTCGCATCGCCACCTGCCGCTGATAGGCGAAAACTTTGGTCGCGATATCCAGCGGCGTGTGCGGCGGCAACTCCTTGAACCCGACGCGTCGCACGATCCATTCGACCGCAAACATCACGCCGATTAAAGGCCATGTCAGAACGTTGACAAACAGCGACCATGACTCGAACGGCGCATACAACATCAGCAGCAGCGACAAAACTGCCATAGCGGTGAAAAACAACGCCCACGCCTGCGTCAGCGCGCGCAGGTAGCGGGCGAACTGCGGCGACAGCGCGCCTTGGTCGAGCTCGGCAATCCGCACGATCAACGGCGTCTCTCGCGGCCGCAGCGTCACGCCGAATACGCTCGCGAGCATCAGATTCAGTGCGATCGACGGCAGCGCGGCAAGTACCTGTTGATGCGACAGCACGGCAGCCCCGAGCAACGCTGCCAGCAGCAAGCCAATTGCGAGTGCAGTTCGGCTGCGCACGACCAGCGCCACCGCGCACGCATCGGCGACCATCAGCACCAGCATCGACCAGGCGGGATCCACCCAGTCGCGCAGCAACTGCGGTACCACGTGCAGCGCGGTTGACAACACGATTGCCCCCGCGGCTAGCAGCCACAGGCGGCGAGGAGAACTGGATCCCGCGCCCGCCCTCATCTCAGTCCCGGGGCGGCACCAGCGTCGACGAGCGAGCAAACACGTAGCTGATCGCGATGCCCCCGCTAACCTGGCGCCGCTGCGTGACGAGCGGCGAATCTGCAAACACGGCGTCAGAAAGGTTGTCGTATTTGATGAAGCCGCCGAACCACCAGCGGTCTCGGCGATGCGACAGCGCCGCCAGTGCCTGCCAACCGCCATATCCGGAACGTGCGCGATACTGCGGGCGGGCCGGCGTCGCGTCGGCGGCCGACACATCGTAGACATATCCATTTAGGCGCCGGTCCGAAAACGGCACCTCTACCAGCAGTCCTAAATTCCAGCGATCGGCGGCGGTTGCCGACGGCCAGCGCAGATCAACGTTCAATTGCGGCGCAAACACATAGCCGACGTGTCGCACACCCCCGCGATATGTGAAGGCCGCGCGCGCCGGCAGGCGCAGATCGAGTGCCGCTCGCCGATCTTCGGTGCGCCACAAATGAACGTTGGCGACGGGGCCGATTTCGAACAGAGGACGCAGATCTTCCATTCCCTCACGTGCGCGGTTGCGGTCGCTGTCAACGGGCACGCTGCCGTTGATGCTTAAGTTCAGATCGACGCGCTCGCTGTCGAACAGCCGCGCACGCACACCGTCTCGATCTGCGCGAAAAATTTCGCCGCGGTACACCAGCCAAGGCACCGGCAGCAGATAGTTGCGAACTTCCTCCGAGCCGCGATAGTCGGGCACCCGCAACGCAGCAGCGCCGCCGCCCACCTCCCACAGTGGCAGCCCTTGCGCTACGGCCGAGGTGCAAGACACGAAAAAAGTAAACATCGCGCCGAGGCCACACCACGCCTTGCCTCTGCCGTTAACCGCAAAAAATCGTCTGGCTTTGCCCGCGATTTTTTGCAAGCTAGTCAGACAAAACTTGCGGGCACCATAAAGCGCAGCAGGTACCAATCAAACCCCGCAAGTTTCGTTAAGGCTAACTTCGCGACGCGAAGTTAAGGGCCAGAGGCCCGACTGGAAACAAAAGTAGGGGTGCACTCTTGTCTGCACCCTCATCCACTTCCGTCAGTGGCGCAAATCGCTTGTGGTCGGATCGCGCTGTTGCGGTTGATGACGCTGCGCCACGCCTGGCGCCAGTGCTTGATGGAGCTTAGGTAATAGATGGCGCGAAACATCATTACGCGCCGCCGTACCGGTCCCGAGTCGTACACGTCCCCCGCAAGAAACGAAATCACGGCACGCTGTACGTTAAAGATGTTGCGCGGCTTCATGATCAGGTTGCGCATGATTGGCGAAGTCATCCGGTAAATCATCCACGTGAACGTCTTCAGTCCGCGGCGCACGCGGCGCTCGAATGCGCGATTCAGCCGCGGCGCTGCCGCCGGATCACGCAACACACCATCAACGACGTCGGCGGCGAGCTGCGCGCTGTTCATTGCCAGGTACACGCCACTCGAAAATACCGGGTCGACGAACGCAAACGCGTCGCCGATCATCACGTAGCGATCGCCGGCCATGTGCTCGGACGTGTACGAATAGTTGCCGGTCGCCGTCGCCGGTTCGATCAGCTCGGCGTCCTTGACGCGCTCCCACAGCGGCGGACACAGCGTCTGCAGCGTCCGCAGGAAAAACGTCGACGGATCCGTGTCTCGTGTTTTCAGGTAATACGGCCAGCAAACCGCACCAATACTGGTAGTGCCGTCGACCAGCGGAATGAACCAGATCCACCCGTGTGCAAACCAGTAGATCTCGATATCACCCTCGGCCTCGCCCGCGTTGCGCTGCGCGCCGCGAAAATGACCGTACAGCGCGGCGCTGGTGTGCTTTGGATTCTTGCGCTTGATGCCAAGACGCGACGCCATGAACGTGTCGCGACCGGTGGCGTCGATCAAATAGCGGGCCGATGCGGCAACGGCGCGGCCGTCGGCGCATTTCGCTTCAACGACCACACGATCTTTTTCGAAGCAAACATTGCTGGCACGACACGACTCGACAACTTCGACGCCGCAGGTACGCGCATGCTGCAGCAACTGGTGATCGAATTCTGAGCGGCGTACCTGATAGGCATACTTCGGCACTCCTTCCCAAGCATCGGCGAACGCGAACGTTTGGCTGGCTTTGTGTTCCGAAGAATGAAAGCGCACCGAATGCTTTATCAGCCCGACCTTCTGCACCGCCGGCGCGCACCCCAGCTGCTCGAACAGGGGCAGATTCAGCGGCAGCAAAGATTCGCCGATGTGAAAGCGCGGGTGCCGGTCTTTTTCGAGCAGCAATACGCGCCAGCCTTTCTGCGCCAGCAAAGCACCTGCCGTACTGCCGCCCGGGCCGCCGCCGATAATGACAATATCGGCCTCGCGCGCGTCGACCATCGGGGAGGCAAGCGAAGCGTCAGCGCGTTGAGCGGTCGATGGTAAGCCTGCAAGCATGCTGCGGCGAGTGTAGCAATCGGACCGGAGCGAATGACTAGAATTCGCAGCTTTTGCCCATCTCAAACATCTTGAACAGCCTACCGAATAGCCGGATTGGAATGCAGTGGATGCCGGCCGCAGAACTCGCCCGCTCGCATCTGCTGCACGACGCCCGCACGCTCGGCGTCGCCACCCACGGCGGGACGGCGCCGTTGGCCTTGGCGCCGCATCTGCCGCAGGCGCACCTGCAAAAAGGCGTACTCCGAACGGGCGCCGTCGACCGTGCCGATCAAGTCGTTGAGCTTTGGCGCGGGCGTGCTGCTGCGGCTGACATTGCCATCGGCACGGCGCGTGGCCGCCACAATGGCGAAGTGATGTTTGCGACGGTCTCGGCAGCCATCGCGGACGGTGGGAACGATGCGCTCGGGGCTGCGACGTACGCCGGGTATTGCTCTCTGCTCAATATGCTGCACGCCGCTGGCTATCCGCACCTGCTGCGGGTCTGGAATTCAATTCCGGGCATTAATGTCGATGATGACGGGCTCGAGCGCTATCGGCGCTTTAATTTACAACGCTTCGCAGCTTACGAAGAATCGAAGTTGCCGACCGCGACCGGTGCGCCTGCGGCCTGTGCGCTTGGCAGTTATGGCGGACCGCTGGTGCTGTACTGCTTGGCGTCAAAGACGCCCGCTGAGCCGATCGAAAATCCGCGCCAGACAAGTGCGTACCGCTATCCGCAGCAATATGGACCGCGGGCGCCAAGTTTTTCGCGCGCTGCGCTATGGCGTGGCGGTGGTGATGAAAGCGACTTGCTGTTCGTTTCCGGCACGGCAAGCATCGTCGGACATCAGACTCTGCATCACGGCAACGTCGTCGCGCAGACGCACGAAACGCTCACTAATTTGCAATCGGTCGTTGCGGCAGCGGTCAGCCAGGGCGCGCGCGAGGTTGCGATACTTCCCGATCTGCTGCTTAAAGCGTACGTGCGTAACGCGGACGACCAGCCTTTGGTGCGGCAGGCTCTCGCAGGACATGGGCTTGACGCCGACGCGGTGCTGTACCTGCACGCCGACATATGCCGCGCTGAGTTATTGGTGGAGATCGAAGCGATTGGCCCAGCGCGTGTGCTGCAGATCAAGACAGAAATAAACGATACGCAGGATTCGCGGTCTCATTCCAGTACCTATAACCGAGCGCTGCCAGAAATCGGCTGAACGCACGCCGTTCATTCGGCGGTATCTGCAAGCCGACCAGCACGCGCGAATAATCTGCTCCCTGGTTGCGATAGTGGAACATCGAGATGTTCCAGCTTGGCGCCATGCTGGTTAAAAACGCCATCAGCGCGCCAGGCCGCTCGGGAAATTCAAAGCGATAGATCAATTCACCCGCGGCGAGCGCGCTCTTGCCGCCGACCATGTAGCGGACGTGCTCCGCTGCCAGCTCGTCGTGCGTCAGATCGACGGTGTCGTAACCGTGGCGCCGAAACTGGCGCGCCAGCGTTTGATTGTCGCCCGCACTCACGGTGCCGATCCCGACGAAGACATGCGCTGTGGCAGCATCGGAGATTCGGTAGTTGAATTCTGTGACTTGGCGGTTGCCGACCAGCTTGCAAAACCGCTTGAAGCTGCCACGCTCCTCGGGAATTGTGATTGCGAACAGCGCTTCGCGCGCTTCACCAACTTCGGTGCGCTCGGCAACGAAGCGCAGTCGGTCGAAGTTCATATTCGCGCCGCACGCGATCGCGACCAGCGTGCGTGCTTTTAGCTTTTCACGCTGCGCATAAGCTTTCATGCCGGCGATCGACAGGGCCCCGGCCGGCTCCAGAATCGATCGCGTGTCCT
>DATLMT010000188.1:0-2748 GCA_035537135.1 Burkholderiaceae bacterium
CTCCTTTGGGTTCGGCGGCACCAACGGCACGCTTGTTTTCAAGCGGATCTAGCCGTTGTTGCTGCTATGGACACAACTGCAACCGTCTTCTCGCGCACGACGGTGGCGGCACGTAGGGCTTGGCGTTGGAATGGCAGCGGCCGCGGCATTGCTGGTTGCGGCGTTTGCTTCCGCACCGTTTAGCGCAGAGCTGGCGGCAGCAGGCCTGGGCAGCGCGGCGGCTGTCGGGGTTTTGGCTCGAGGACATGCGGGAGGACCGTTTGAGATCGGCGTCTCGTCCGTGGGTGAGATCAAGCTCCGGCAACGCGACCAGCCCGACGCCTTCAGTTTGATCGCCGTCCCGGTCCGCGTCGCGTTCGCATCACCATGGTTGATAAGCTTGCGGCGAGGCACCATGTTGGTTGCTATCTGGCCGGATTCGCTGCCGCAGCCGACGTTTCGGCAGCTCTGGGTGCACCTACGTTGGGGAAGGGCAGTGCCGAGGGACGATGACCGACGGGCAACACCGCCAAACCCTTCGAATCCGGACCATTGACGCGTGCACGGCGTAGCTCCGAGCCGGAAGCATGTCTGATCGGGAGATTGATCAGCAGCTGGTCGAGCGCGTGCAGCGCGGCGACAAAGCGGCGTTCGACCTGCTGGTCGTCAAGTACCAGCGCAAGATTTTCCGGCTGTTGTCGCGTCTGATACGCGACACGGCTGAGATCGAAGACGTAGCGCAGGAAGCTTTCGTCAAGGCATACCGGGCGCTGCCGAATTTTCGCGGCGACAGTGCTTTTTATACCTGGCTGTACCGAATCGCAATTAACACGGCGAAGAACTATCTGGTTTCGCAAGGGCGCCGCGCACCGACTTCGACCACGGCCGATGTCGAAGATGCGGAAACTTTTGACGACGGCGACCACCTAAGAGACCTGAACACGCCTGATTCGATGCTGGTGACCAAGCAGGTGGGCGACGCGGTCAATCGGGCGATCGATCAGTTGCCGGAAGATTTGAGAACGGCAATCGTGTTGCGTGAGTTGGAAGGGTTGAGTTACGAAGAAATCGCGGAGTCGATGCAGTGTCCGATCGGCACGGTGCGATCGCGTATTTTTCGGGCTCGCGAAGCGATCGCGCTGGAATTGAGGCCTATTTTGGATATTGCCAAAGACAAGCGCTGGTGAGTTGTCATGAATGTGGAAGGCACGATGAAGCAAACCGTCAGGAATCACGTATCGGCATCTTTGACGATCGAGAGAATTTCAGTCTTGCTCGACGGAGAGATGGATCGATCCGAGGCGTCGGCGGCGATTGCAGCGTTGTGTGCAGACTCCGCGCTACGGCGTCATTGGCATGAACTGCATCGAGCCGGCGATGCGCTGCGATCCGGTGAAGTCGCCGCCTGTGACGCTGAAGGTTTCTGCGCGCGTGTCGCAGCCGCCATTGCCTCTGAGCCTACCGTTCTTGCGCCCCGTGCGGCGCGGGCATCGTTGGGGCGGCGGCTTTGGATGCCGGGCCTCGCGGTGGCGGCTTCGGTGGCTGCTGTTGCGTTTATCGCGGTGCCGCTGATGCGCGTTCCCGACACCGCGTCGGTAGCAAATAATTTGGCACCAGCTTCGATTTCAACCATCGATGTGGCAGGTCAAAAACAGTTGCCTACGATTACCAACGCACGCGGGCTTAGTCCTTCATTCAATCCCTACCTGGCAGCCCATCGTGAGTTGATCAGTCCCTCGGTCGTTCCGCGCGCGACCGTTTATTTGCGTTCCGCCGAGGACCGTTAATCGTGCAACCCGCGGTCATTTGGGGGCATACGGTTCCGGTGCGCAGCGTGCGCGAGCTCGCTACCACGCTGCTGGTCGCTTCCGGCGTATTGCTCGGGAACGCGGCGTCGGCCCAGGAGCTGCGCACACGCACCGATGTGCAGTGGATTCATGCAGTGCGGCAGGCGGCGCAGCGCGTCAACTATCACGGCACGATCGTGTACCAGTCGAGCGGTGAAATGCGCGCGTCGCGGATCACTCATATGTTCGACGGCACGCACTCGCACGAGCGTATTCAGACGCTCGACGGGAAGCCGCGCGAATATATTCGGCGCCGTTCCGCCGCTAGCGACCAGGTGCAGTGCTTGATTCCTGAGACGCGCCGTATTGTCGTCGAGCATCGCAACGTCGATGAATCGTTTCCAGGGCTTTCCAGCGCGTCGCCCGAACAGATTCTGGAGCGCTATACATTGAAGCTGGGCGAGGTGGAGCGGGTGGCGGGTATTGAGTGCCAGATGCTGACGCTTGAGCCCAAAGATAGCGCGCGCTATGGTTATCGACTCTGGGTCGACCGTACCAGCGGCCTGCTGCTACGTGCACAAACCTTAAATGAGCGGCGCGAAGTTATCGAGCAGATTGCATTTACCGAGGTGCGAATCGGCGAGCGCATCGATCGAGCAAAGCTTCGGCCATCGTGGTCGACCGAGGGCTGGTCAGTCGAGCGCAGCGACTATCGCAAGGCCGATTTGTTACAGCACGGATGGCAGGTGCCAGCGCCGGAAGGGTTTCGAAAAACGCGCGAAGTTGCGCGTCGCATCGGTGGCTCGGACGCGATGCAAGCGGTATTTTCAGACGGCCTCGCCACAGTCTCGGTTTTTATCGAGCCGCATTCGCTGTCGTCGCCCGGTTTGGCGCCATCGATGCCGTCTGGCGATGCGTTGCAAATCCATGGACCCACCTCGGCGTTTTCTCGCAGGGTGGGCGACTCGCTGGTCACGGTGGT
>DATLMT010000189.1:0-7084 GCA_035537135.1 Burkholderiaceae bacterium
CGCTGGCCGCCGCGCGCGACCGCGGTGTGCGCGTCGCCGTCGGGCCGCTGCGGCGCGATCAGGTGACCGCGGTCGTCGAAGGCGGGAGGGCAGTGCTGCCGCTGGTGGCGCTGAATTTTCCTGATCGTGATGCCGGTGCGCCGCCGACGATGATTGCGCTTGGTTTGTCGGCCGAATCGGAAGCTGAGCGCGTCGTGCAAGTCGCGCTCGCAGGTTTCATCAGCTTGCGGCCGGGCGTCTCTACTGGCGCGCGCATCATGGTGCTCGCGGGAGCGGGCCCCCTCGAGCGCCGCATCGCACAGGCGTACAACAACGCCTTACGCGCGGCCGGCGAGTTGCCGGTCATAGTAGATACGACGCCTGCCGCATTGACTCGCCTAGGCCGGCAATTTGAAAGCGGCACATACGACGCGGTGCTTCTCGCGCTTGGCGCGCGCGAAGCATCGCTCGTACGTCCTCGCATTCCGCGCGGCGTAGCTGTTTTCGGAACCTCGTTGCTCAATGTTGGCGACCCGGCCGGCTCCCCCGCGGCGTCCGCGCTCGCGTTCGATCTCGAGGGCGTACGTTTTGTCGATATGCCGTGGCTGCTGCAGCCCGACCACCCTGCGGTAATGGTCTATCCGCCCCCCGGACGCCCGATGTCGCTTGAGACGGCGCGGTTATATGCGCTCGGGATTGACGCCTTTCGAATTGCACAGCTGTGGATGAACGGTGAGCTGCGCTTCGATCTAGATGGTGTGACCGGGCGGCTGCGTGTTGATCGCGCGCAAAGCATGCGCGTCGAGCGTCTTCCGGTATCGGCGATATACCGCAACGGAACTATCGAGCGCGAGGAGATGGCGCGCTGAAGCGGCCCGTGTCTCCGCCTGCGGCGCGAACGTCGAAGCAGCGCGCGGGAGACGCCGCCGAAGCCGCCGCGGCGGCGCATTTAATGGCTGCCGGGTGCCGCATTCTCGCGCGCAATGCGCGCTACCGCGATGGCGAAGTCGATCTGATCGTGCGCGAACGCGACTTGCTCGTGTTTGTCGAAGTTCGCATGCGGGCCAGTGCGCGCTTCGGCGGTGCGGCGGTCAGTGTGAATTCGCTTAAACAGAAGCGAATCGTGCGCGCCGCGCAGCATTGGCTGTTAAGACGGTACGGCGAGCGCTGGCCCGCATGCCGGTTCGATGTGGTCACGGTCGATGGCAGTGGCACAATCGAGTGGATACGCGACGCGTTTCAGTGCACATGAATTCGGGAGATTCGGATGCAGCCTGTGAAACTATTAGTGATGTGGATTGGTTCGATTCTGCTGCTGCCAGCATGCGCACCGCTGGTCATCGGCGGTATCGCAGCGGGCACTGCGGCGGTCGCCACTGACCGCCGCAGCACCGGCGCGCAGCTCGACGACAAGACCATCGAGGTCAGGGTCGCCAACGATCTGCGAAGTGCGCTGCGCAGCGACACTGCGCACATCAATGTCAACAGCTTCGAGCGCAGAGTGCTTCTCACTGGCGAAGTCGCGAGCGAAGCGCTGAAGGCCGAAGCCGGCGCCGTTGCAGCACGCTCGACGAACGTGCGGATGGTCAACAACGAACTGGTGGTCGCCGCGCCATCGACGTTCGGCGAGCGCACTGACGACAACACGCTTGGCGCCCGCGTGCGGGCCGCATTCATCAATACGCGCGAGATTGCATTTAACTCGGTCGATATTGTTACCGAGCGACGCGTGATTTATCTGATGGGCGCTGTCACCCAGAAGGAAGCTGACGTCGCCGCCCATGTTGCCAGCCGCGTCCCCGGCGTGCAGCAGGTTGTCAAGCTATTCGATGTGGCGTCCGCCGATGAAGTCAATCGCCGCCGCGCCGGGGCGGCGCCTCCACCGGCCGCGCAATCGCCCACTCCGACTGCGGCGCCGATCACGACCGCACCGGTGACGACGACGCCCGGCACCGCGCGCTGACCGTTAAGCCGTCCGCGCCATCAGACGCCCGTTCGTCAATCAACGCTTGCGTGCGCGGGCGTTTGTCTTATAGTCCGCGCGCCCTAAAATTTTGCATGGTTTCGGGCAAGCGGCAGGCCGGCAAGTGCCGTCTTGGTTGGTGCTGTTTCTAACTGGGAGGATTCGATGAGCTGGATCATCGTGCTGGTCGTAATCGCAGCGCTCATATTCTGGGTGGTGGGTGCGTACAACCGTCTGGTCAGCCTGCGCAACAAGTTCAAGAATGCATTCGCGCAGATCGACGTGCAGCTGAAGCGCCGCTATGACCTGATTCCGAATTTGGTAGAGACCGCCAAGGCATACATGAAGCACGAGCGCGAGACGCTCGAAAACGTGATTCGTGCTCGCAACTCGGCGGTGACCGCAAACGCGGCGGCGGCCTCGGACCCGGGCTCGGCGCAGGCGATCCAGGGGTTGGTCGTTGCCGAAGGGGCGTTGAGCGGAGCTTTGTCGAAGTTGTTCGCGCTGGCCGAGGCGTATCCGGACCTTAAGGCGAACCAGAACATGATGCAGTTGACCGAAGAGCTGACCGGCACCGAGAACAAGATCTCGTTTGCGCGCCAGGCGTTCAATGATTCGGTGATGAGCTACAACACCGCCGTGCAGCAGTTTCCGACCAACGTGATCGCGGGCATGTTCACGTTTACGCCTGCGGAGCTGCTGCAATCGACTGAAAGCGACGAGGAAAAGCAGGCGGTTCGCGTTCAGTTCTAGCAATGGTGGCGATGTGGGTGCTGTTTGTCTGCGGCGCCGGGTTGATCGCGTGGGGTGTGATAAGCGTTCGGCGCGGCACGCTCTGGGACAACGATATCGCCAGCGAGTGGGTCCGCCGCGACGATGATCCGACGATATTCTGGACCGCGGTGTCGGTGATTTTTACGCTCGCTGTGCTCGCGATCGGCGTCGGAGCGATTGCGGGCTACGGCTCTCGTCCTTTGTAGCCGCGGCATCGGGATGGATTTTTTCGAGCACCAGGAGATCGCGCGTCGCTCAACGCGCCGTCTGATTGTGCTGTTCACGATCGCGGTGATCTTGATCGTTATCGCGGTCAACGTGGCCGCCGCCGCGCTTTATCTCGGATTCCTGATGCCTACCGGCTTCGCGCGAACGACTGCTGCGCTGCCTGCCGGGTTCTATTTCATGAACACGTGCATAGTGCTCGGCCTGATCGGCGGCGGCACTGCATACAAGATGAGCGCGCTCAGCGCGGGGGGCGCCGCGGTTGCCAACCTGGTTGACGCGCGCGAGGTCGATACGACCACGCGTGACCTGCTCGATAGGCGCCTGATTAACGTCGTTGAGGAAATGGCGATTGCCTCGGGCGTTGCGGTTCCCCGCGTGTACGTGATGGATAACGAAACGGCGATCAACGCGTTTGCTGCCGGTCACTCGATCAACGATGCGGTAATCACCGTGACCCGCGGCACCTTGACGCGGCTGTCGCGCGACGAATTACAAGGGGTGATTGCACACGAGTTCTCGCATGTGCTCAACGGAGACATGAAGCTCAATCTGCGGCTGATAGGCGTTCTGCACGGGCTGTTGATCGTCGCGCTCGCAGGCCGCCTGCTGCTCGAACTCGGAGGCCGCAGTCGCGGCAGTGGCAGCTCTCGCAGCGGCAACGCGGTGGCAATGCTGTTCTTTGCGGGCCTGGCACTTTGGATACTCGGCTACATCGGAGTGTTCTTCGGCCGGTTGATCAAAGCCGCGGTATCCAGGCAGCGGGAGTTTCTCGCCGACGCGAGCGCCGTGCAGTTCACGCGCAACCCGGACGGCATTGGCGGCGCGCTGCGAAAGATCGGTGGGTTGACTGAAAGCACTGGCCTCGGCACGCGCATCGAACACCCGCAGGCCGAGGCCCTTTCGCATCTGTTTCTTGGCGCAGCGCGGCCCACTTTCGTGCGCGGCTTGTTCGCGACCCATCCGTCGCTCGAAGAGCGCGTCCAGCGCATATATGGCCGCAAGCAGGCATTCCTGCCCGCGCCGGAGAACGCCGTGGCGCTGGCGATGGGTGGGCCGGAACCTTCGCCCGTGCTCGAGCTTTCGCCCGCGAAGACGGTGAACGCTCTGTCGCCGGTCGCGGGCTTGGTGGCCGCAGCGGCGAGCGGAGCCGCAGCGCCGGCCGACATCGCCGCGGCAATCGGTACGGTCGCGGCGCCCGCGCACCGGGATTCTGATTTGGATGCATCGAGTGCAGCCGATACGCTGCGGCGCGCGGCCAGTGACGCCACTCACGCGCAATTGATCGCCTATGCACTGCTGGTGGAAAAAGACAGCGAATTGCGCGCTCAGCAGTGCGCGTTGATCGCTGAGGCGTATGGAGCCGAAGCATCCCAAGCGGCAGATCGGTATCACGGCCTGATTCATCAGCTTGCGCCGGGCGCACGTCAGCCGCTGTTGGATGTCGCGATGCCGGCGCTGCGCAAGCTGCCGGAGTTGGCGCGGCAGCGCGTGCTGAAGCTTGCGCATCTGCTGATTGTTGCCGACGGCCGCGTATCGGTGCGCGAGTTTTTGCTGTTCACGATTCTGAAGCGTCGGCTCGGGCCTGACGCGGGTCGAGCGGTCCCGGTTCGCTACCGCGCCATTAACGAGCGTGCGCAGGATGCCGCGCTCGTGCTGTCGCTGGTCGCTGCGGTGCGACTTCCGAAGCGGCCCGAGCATGCTTTCAATGCGGGCGCGTTACTGCTGCCGGAGGCGAATGTCGAATTGGTACGCGCCGACGCGATCAAGCTCGACGATGTATCTGCCGCGCTCGATCGGTTAAATCAACTGGCGCCGCTTGCCAAGCCGCAGCTGATCAAGGCAGCCACCGCCGCCGCATTCGTAGATAGCGAGACGAACTGGCGCGCTGCCAGCACGCTACGCATGATTTGTGCTGCACTCGATGCGCCGTTGCCTCCGCAGGTTACGACAGCAGAAGCGATGGCTTAGCAAATTTCTTGTCAGCAAGCTGAACGCTGGTTAACAATGGCGGACGTTTAATAACGAGGAGCGAGCGATGGCAACCAAGAAGAGAGCCGCTAAGGCGAAAAAAGCTACGAAGAAGACAGCAAGGAAAACATCGAGGAAAACATCGAGGAAAACGACCTCCAAGCGCGAATTGATCGCGCCGCGCGGCGACAAGCGCTACGTTCGGCGAAGCAAGACGGGGCAATTCACCGAAAGCGACGATCAAGGCAAGTCGTTGAGCAGAGATGTCCGCCAAAAGGCGAAGACCAAGGTGAAGGCGGGACAGGGCGACAAAGGAGACCGTAGGTAATGCGGCCAATGCGGCCTGTGTGTCTCGCGTGCGTTTCAGTTGACGTCGAAGCCGTCGATGACGGACAACCAGCCGACGCGGCGCTATTCGCCTGCTTCGACTGCCGGGACGTGTTTTATTTCATGGCGGACACGCGGCCGCGCGTCAGGCGGCTCGGTTTGTTCGAGATGTACGAACGCCGTGGCGCGGGCCGGCGCGCGACGTGAACGGGGCGGACCTAAGCCCTCGCCACGCCGGCAGCGTGCGCCTGCCGGTCGGCATGATAGCTCGATCGCACCAGTGGGCCGCACGCCGCGTGCGTGAAGCCCATGCTCTGCGCTTCATTCTCGAACATTCGAAAGGTGTCGGGGTGCACGTAGCGCAGTACCGGCAAGTGGTGAGTGCTCGGCGCTAGATACTGGCCAACAGTCAGCATATCGACGTGATGTGCGCGCAGATCGTGCATCACTTGCACGATCTCTTCGTCGGTCTCGCCGAGCCCCACCATCACGCCACTCTTGGTCGGCACGTCTGGAACGATGCGCTTGAACTCGGCAAGCAGCTGCAGCGAATGCGCGTAGTCCGAGCCTGGCCGCGCGTGGCGATAAAGCCGCGGCACGGTTTCCAGGTTGTGGTTCATGACGTCGGGAGGTGCGGCTTCAAGAATCTGCAGCGCACGGTCGAGCCGGCCACGAAAATCGGGTACCAGCACTTCAATGCGCGTTGACGGCGAAAGCTCGCGTGTGGCGCGGATGCAATCGACGAAGTGCTGTGCGCCGCCGTCTTTCAGGTCGTCGCGATCGACCGACGTTATGACAACGTAAGAGAGCTTCAGCGCCGCGATCGTTCGCGCCAGATTTACCGGCTCATCGGCATCCAGCGGATTGGGGCGTCCATGGCCCACATCGCAAAATGGGCAGCGCCGCGTGCATTTGTCGCCCATGATCATGAACGTCGCGGTGCCCTTGCCAAAGCACTCGCCAATATTTGGACACGAGGCTTCCTCACACACCGTGTGCAAATTGTGTTGGCGCAAAATGTTCTTGATCTCGTAAAAGCGCGTGGCCGGCGAGCCAGCTTTCACTCGAATCCATTCCGGCTTCTTCAGCGCCTGGCTGATGGGCACTGGCGTGATCGCAAACTTCTTGAACACTTTGCCGGTCTTGGCTTCCCCCTTTTTCTTCTCGAGGTCGACGGCAGGTAAAGAGGCCTTCATTAGGTCGCCAGTTTAGCGAACGCAGGCTCGCGAGCGGGAGCAGGCGCTGACAGGTGTGCTTGCAAACGTTCGGCCAGACGCATTGCGACGTCCTCGCAATCGGCTACGACGCCAAGTGTTGCAAGGTCAACCACTTGCAACCCGGCGTAGCCGCACGGATCGATCAGCTCGTACGGTGCCAGATCCATCGCGACATTCAGTGCGACGCCGTGGTAAGTGCACCCGCCGCCTACTTTGATACCAAGCGCAGCGATTTTTGCCACGCCGTCAAAGGGTGGCAGTGCCTGGCTCGGCCACGGTGTAAATACGCCTGGCGCACCGGAAACACGGCGGCCGTCGACGCCGAACGAGTACAGCGTTTGAATCACCGACTGCTCGATACGGAATACCAGCTCCTTGACGTAGATGCCAAGGCGACGCAGATCGAGCAATGGATACGCGACCACTTGACCGGGGCCGTGATAAGTGATCTGGCCGCCACGATCGGTAGCCACCACCGGAATGTCGGACGCGGCCAGCAGATGCTTGCGCCGCCCCGCCTGGCCCAGCGTGAAAACAGCGGGGTGCTCAACCAGCCAAAGCTCGTCATCGGTGTCGGCATTGCGCTCGGCGTTGAACTGACGCATCGCCTGCCAGGTGCGAACGTAAT
>DATLMT010000190.1:0-8007 GCA_035537135.1 Burkholderiaceae bacterium
GTGCGCGGCGCCACGCCTACTTTGAACTATGGATTGTCAGCATCCGCGTTGAAGACTGATGGCACAAACGTTTCGCGGTTTGGTTCCGAAAATGACGGGTATCGGAACGGGACGTTTTTTGCGCGCGCCGGCTGGACGCCGGTGTCCACAGCGTCGCTGGATGCATCGCTGCGCTACCGCGATAGCCGCAGCAAGTTTGATCCGCAGGACTTCGGCTTCCCGCCGGGGCCGACATTCGGGTTGATTATCGACGGCGATCGCCGTAGTGAGGGCGAGCAGTTCGACGCGAAGCTGCGTGGCCGATTGACTACCGGCCCCCTGGAGCACCACCTCGGATTCGCACGAACGAAAACTGCGGAAGATACGTTTGCAAACAACGTGTTTACGAACGGCTTCGAAGGCAAGCGTACGCGGTTCGATTACCAGAGCACGTGGCGCTTTGGACTCGGCGTCCCGCATGCGCTGACACTGGCAGCCGAGCACGAGCGACAGCAGTATCAAAGCACGGGTCCGACGCCCGCTTCCGCACAAAATCAGACGCGCGAAAACGATAAGTCCGGTGTCGCCGCCGAGTATCGCGTGCGCTTGCCATCGTTGACCGCATTGACGCTATCGGTGCGGCGCGATGATCACAAGTTGTTTGCAGACGCAACGACGTATCGGGCCACAGCCGCGCAGCAGATCGGCCAGCGCGTAAAAGTGCGAGCGAGTGCAGGCTCCGGAATCGCGAACCCGACTTTCTTCGAACTATTCGGTTTCATCCCCGGCAGCTTCGACCCGAACCCTGCACTGAGGCCTGAAAAGTCGCTGGGTTTCGACGTTGGAACAGATCTCGCTATCGCAGACAGCGGGCGGTTATCGCTCACATACTTTGACGCCGATCTCCAAAATGAAATCACCACTACTTTCAATGTGAATACGTTTCGCTCGACTGTCGTCAACCTTAGCGGCAAGAGCAGGCGGCGGGGGATCGAGGTCGAGGCGCAGTACGCGCCGAGCGCGAATCTGACGGTGTGGATGTCATACACGTACTCCGATTCCAAGCAACCCGACGGCCAAATCGAAGTGAGACGACCGCGTCACCTTGGTTCTGCAGCGATCACGTATGCGCTACGCGGCACTACAGGCGCGCTCACGCTCGCGGTCGATCACAACGGCGCGCAAGAGGATCTCGACTTTCGAAGCTTTACATCGGCGCGCGTGACATTGCGCGACTACACGCTGGTGCGTCTGGCAGGCCATTACAACCTCACTCCCAATATGAGCTTGACGGCGCGCATTGAGAACTTGCTCGATCACGAGCACGAGGAAGTGTTTTCCTACCGACCGAGCGGGCGCGCGTATTACGCGGGCGTGCAGGCTCGGTTTTAGCGGGCTTGTGCAGCGATGAATATTTGGTACGCCGTGGCGATCACTTTGTCGGCAGGCTTCGCCACCGTTGCCGGCGCCGCGCCGCAGCGCATCGTGTCGCTAAACCTGTGCGCCGACGAGCTGGTGCTACGACTCGGGGCGCCGGGGACCGTCAAATCAGTGACGTGGCTGGCGCGCGACGCGACGTTGTCGAACGTGGCGGCGCTGGCGCGAAGCGTACCCGTCAATCGCGGACTCGCCGAAGATGTTGTGCCGCTCGCGCCGGACCTTGTGATCGCCGGCGCGTACACGACACGAACCGCGGTCGCGCTCCTGCGGCGGTTGAACATAGAAGTCTTGGAACTCGGCGTGCCTACCAGCGTCGATGAAGCGTTGGAACAGATAAGGGCGGTGGCTGCTGCACTGGGCACACCGGAAAATGGCGTCCAGCTGACTACGGAGATAAGGGACGGCTTGGCCGGCTTGCCCGTTAGTAGAGAGCAGTTGGCACAACCGATCGCGGCGTTGTATCAACCGAATGGATTCACGATCGGCAAGGGTTCGCTGGTCAACGATCTGCTGATTCGCGCCGGGCTGCGCAACCTCGCGGTTGAGCGTCGCATCGACAACTATGGAGCGCTGCCGCTCGAGTGGCTGCTGCTTGCGCAGCCGGATTTGCTGGTCGTCAACGCTGCCGAGGATCGCGGACCCGCCCTTGCGTACGAAGTCTTGCGCCATCCAGCGCTGGTGCAGCGATATCGCGGTGATCGTGTGGTCGGCGTACCGTCAGCGTGGTGGAGCTGCCCGGGCCCTAGGCTGGTCGATGCCGTGCAGCGATTGCGGCAAGCGGCGCGCCAGTTGCCGTCGAACGCGAGCGGGCAGCGATGAGTGCGCAAGCAGCGGCCGTATCAGTCCGCTCGATCGATGCGCCGATGGCGCCAGCGCTGCTGCTCGGTACTCTGACCGTGATCTTGTTGCTGCTGTCCGTTGCGTCGCTTGCGGTCGGTCGTGCGCCTCTCGACGTCGGCGCTGCGATTGCCGCGTGGACGCGCGGCGAATCGACGCTAGCGACGCTGGTGCTGATCGAGCTGCGGTTGCCCCGCACGCTGCTAGCGGTACTGGTCGGCGCCAGTCTCGGTCTGGCTGGAGCAGCGCTGCAGGGGTTGTTGCGCAACCCGCTCGCCGAGCCGGGCATCATCGGCGTGTCATCGTGCGCGGCTTTCGGCGCGGTGATCGCGTTTTACAGTGGCGCTTCATTTGCGGCCCCACTCGCACTGCCGGTGGCGGGCATCGCGGGTGCACTGGTGGCGGTCGTATTGCTGTACGCGCTCGCCGGACGCGAAGCGAGCACGCTGACGCTGATCCTTGCGGGCGTGGCCATCAACGGCTTCGCCGCAGCCGCGACGGCACTTGCGCTGAACCTGGCACCGAATCCGTTCGCAATAACCGAGATCGTGTTCTGGATGATGGGCTCGCTCGCCGATCGCAGCCTCAGCCACTTATATCTTGCAGCACCTTTGATGATTTTCGGCTGGGCACTGTTGCTGACCAGCGGTCGGGCACTCGATGCGCTGACACTGGGCGAAGACACCGCCGCCAGCCTGGGTGTGCGGTTGAACCGTTTGCGATTCATGCTGGTCCTCGGTACGGCACTGGCGGTAGGCAGCGGCGTTGCTGTGACCGGCGCGGTGGGGTTCGTGGGATTGGTGGCGCCGCACCTGTTGCGGCCATTGGTGGCGCACCAGCCGAGTCGCTTGCTCTCCGCCAGCGCTCTCGCCGGTGCAGTGCTTGTACTCGCCGCAGACATAGCAATCCGTGCAATCACCATCGGGCCGGAGCTGAAGCTCGGTGTCGTCACTGCACTGATCGGTGCACCTTTCTTTCTGATGTTGGTGCTGCGCTTACGGCGCGAAACAATCTGATGCGCATCACCGTAGACAACCTGACTGTAAGGATCGGCGGTGCGAGTTTGCTGAACGAGGTCAGCTTGGCTGCGGAGACAGGCGAGCTGCTCGGACTCGTCGGACCGAACGGTGCCGGCAAGTCGACTCTGCTCCGCGCGCTCGCAGGACTGCGCAACTGCACCGGCGGGCAGATACGCTACGACGGGAAACTGCGCAGCGAGTTGCCGCCGCATCAATTGCCACAACAGTTGGCGTATCTGGCGCAGCGCGGACCCGTGGCATGGCCGCTGACGGTCGATCGACTCGTTGCACTCGGGCGGCTGCCGCACATTCAATCGCTCAGTGCACATGACCGGCACGGACAGGCAGCCGTCGACGCGGCGCTCGCTGACACCGACACCGCGCATCTGCGGCACCGCGTGGTAGACACGTTATCGGGCGGCGAGTTGGCGCGTGCGCTGCTGGCACGTGCGCTGGCGGTCGGCGGAGCGGCGTTATTGGCCGATGAGCCGGTCGCAGAGCTTGACCCTTATCACCAGCTGCAAGTGATGGAGATTCTTCGCGCGCGCGCTGACTCGGGACAGACCGTCGTGGTCGTGCTGCATGAGCTCACGCTAGCGGCCCGCTTCTGCGATCGCCTCGTACTGCTCGATCGCGGCAGCCTTGTCGCTGCGGGATCACCGGCGAACGTGCTGACCGATGACCATTTGCACGCGACGTATCGGGTTCGCGCCCTGAGGGGCGAGCGCAGCGGACTACAGTACGTATTGCCCTGGGAGCGCTTGGGCTAAAAAGCGGTTGCAATGCTCCGCAACGCAGCGGCGGTGACGCACGCTATGAGTTGCGTATGCTTTTGCGGTGGCCCATGTCGTCGCGTCCCTCAATGTCCAGCGCACGTCGCATCGGTTTTGCGTCGCGCCGATGATGGAATGGACTGATAGGCATTGCCGCTATTTTCATCGGCTGCTGACGCGCGATGCGCGTTTGTATACCGAGATGTTGACCACCGGCACGCTATTGCACGGCGATGCCAAGCGGCACCTGGCGTTCGACGCCGCCGAGCGCCCTGTCGCACTGCAGTTGGGCGGGAGCGAGCCGGACGAGCTGGCACATGCTGCGAAACTTGGCGCCAGTTATGGCTACGACGAGATCAATCTCAACTGTGGCTGCCCATCGGAGCGTGTGCAACGCGGCGCGTTTGGTGCGTGCCTGATGGCCGAGCCGTTGCTCGTGGCCGATTGCATCAAGGCGATGCAGGATGCAGCAGGAATTCCGATAACGGTAAAGCATCGGATTGGTATCGATCGCCGCGAGGAGTACGGGTTCGTGCGGGACTTCGTCGGCGCACTGCACGAGGCTGGCTGCAGTGTGTTTATCGTGCACGCACGCAGCGCGTGGCTGCGAGGGCTAAGCCCCAAAGAAAACCGCGAAGTGCCGCCGCTCGATTACTCGCGCGTTCATCAACTGAAGGCAGACTTTCCATCTGCGCAGTTCGTGTTAAATGGTGGTATTGCCACGTTGAGCGCGGCGCGCGAACACCTCGCATCCGTCGATGGAGTCATGCTCGGCCGAGCTGCGTATCACGATCCGTATCTGCTGGCTGGCGTCGATTGCGCGTTGTTCGGCGAAATAGCGCCGGTTCTACCGCGCCACACCGTTGTGATAAAGATGACTGAGTACCTTCAACAACAGACACGCGCAGGAACGGCTGCGCGGCACGTAGTGCGCCACATGCTTGGGCTGTTCCAGGGATTGCGCGGTGCGCGCCGATGGCGCAGAACGCTGAGCGACGCCGATGCGCTACATCGCTATGGCGCCGACATACTGATGGTTGCACTTGAGGCGGTCAGCGATCCAAATTCCCAGTCTGTTGCCGCGTCGCTCCCGATTCCCCAAGGATTTCGTTTGGCGACTTAATCCCGACGACGATTTGCAGCAGCAGCTATTGCGGGCACGCCCTCGGCAACTCAGCTTCACGCCGGCTGACTTCGCCACTCGCTTTTCGCATTTGGTCGATCGTCGCCGCTCGCGTGTCAACGGCGTTGCGCAATTCGATTGCGCGCGCCAGGTCGCGCCGCGCGCGCTCGCACCGGTCGGCCACCTTCGCTTCGGCTTTGCTGCGCTTCTCGGCGGCGCGCTTGTCCTCGTCCGCCTGCTTCTTTTGATTCTTTTCGATCTGTTTCACCTCAGCCAGGTCTTTCTTCGCCCGATCCTTGGCAGCCTGTTGATCAGGCACGCTGATTGGAGGCGAGGTGTTGACCTTTCGTATCGGCGTCGTTCCCGCCGGACATTCACGATTGGAATACGTGACGTTGCCGTCTTTGGCTTCGCAGCGCTGCACCTGCATCTGCTGCGCTGCTGTCGTGGCGGCGAAGCCGCATGTCGCTACCGCACACACCACGAACAAATGTCTTGTTAACAATCTCATCATCGATCTCTCTATAGGCACACGCACGTGGCGTGCTCCGCGACCAACTCTGCTCTATGCGCACGGACATCGCGCATCAGTCTATCGAATAACCGGCACGCCGCGCGCAGGCATGCGCGACGCGAGCCGCTATGGAATCGCGAGAGCGCTGCGGACCGCATCGGCCGCGGTTTTATTGAAGCGATACTGGTAGTCGTAGATCTTGGCGCCGGCCTGGTACAGCTTGCCGGGACGCACGCCCGGCGTTCCCTTGCTGGGTTCGATGAATGCGATCTTGGCGGCCTCGCGTTCGACATTGGTTACGCCGGTGTCGAGCGGATCGACATTGGCCGGAAACGACAACACCACGGCGCGCGTGCCCGCGATCGTTTGCTCTTCCCACTCGCCTTCGTTCAGCGCTTTGACGCCGTCGCGATCGCAAAACAGCGTACCGGTCTTGGCCGCAAACAGCTCGACCGATCCTTTCTTAGCTGCGCCGGGTTTAAATAACATTGCGTATGGCTTCGCACCCTGGCGGTCTTCGTACGCAAGGCAATACGGAATCTGCTTGGAAAAATTGCCGACGAACTGGCCGGTGTTGGTGGCGCCGGTGAACGACTCGCGCGCGGGCAGCATCAGCACGTCATCGATGAAGCGCGCGACGACGAGATACGCGACGGATCCGGCCGGGAACACGGCGCTTCCCACTTTTGCCGCTTCCTGCTTTAGGTAATTGTCGGGCGTACGCAGGAACGGCTGGATGTGCTGCGCCGACACGTCGAACGCCTCCAGTGTGACCGCCACGCGCAGTGGATTCTGGCCCGAGAAGATCATGTATATCGTCCCGTCAGGCGCGGGAACCGCAAAGTTCGGCCGGCCAACAGGGCGACGCTCGCCGTTCAAAACGAAGTTACCGGCGTCAATGTTGCTGTGAACGGCGCCGATTTTCGCGTCGTTGGTCGTTTCTGTGAGCGCGTACCGGTTTTCGGCGCCGGGTTTGTCGGCTGCGCGCAGATTTGCAACGCGTGCACCGTTGATCAGGAAGATACCGTCTCCACGCAATGCATCGAGGCCGGGATTCGGCAGTGGTTTGGCGCCGCGTACCGGGCGCGGCTGCTTCAATGGGCCATACGTTTGAAGCTCGGTCGCCAATTCGGTGGCGCCGACGCCGGCGCATAGTGACAGCGCAGCAACCGCGAGCGCGGCTTTAAAGGTCTGCATGAGATATCTCCGCTACGTTCGAACGACGCATATCGAAGCGCGATCGTACTCAACGCGCGAAAACGCGATGATCCGAAAAACGGCGGGAATTCTCCCGCGAAGGTGGGACTCAAGTCGGATCGCTAGACGACTTTGCCCGGATTCATGATGTTCAACGGATCGAGTGTGTGCTTGATCGCGCGCATCAAGTTGATCTCGACGGCGGATTTATAGCGTGCATTCTCGTCGCGCTTGAGCTGCCCGATGCCGTGCTCTGCGGAGATGGACCCCGATGATCGCGTCACCTGATCATGTACGCACTTGTAGATCGCGGACTGCTGCGCGAAAAACAGATCTTCGGTCATGCCGGGCGGTGGCATGACGTTGTAGTGCAAGTTGCCGTCGCCCAAATGGCCGAACGTCACCATGCGAACGCCAGGAACGCGCTGAGCGAGCAGGGCGTCGGTTTCATCGATGAAACGGGCGATCGAGGAGATCGGCACCGATATGTCGTGCTTGATGTTCTTCCCCTCGCGGACCTGTGCTTCGGTGATCGACTCGCGCAGCTTCCATAGCGAGCGGCTTTGCATCGTCGACTGGGCAATGGCGGCATCAACGATCACGTGCTGGTCAAGCGCCTGCTCTGCCAGTGCCTGCAGCAATGCCGCCGCGTGCTGTTCATCTTCATGGTCGCTCAGCTGCAGCAACACATACTGCGGATGAGCGCTTTCGAACGGCGAGCGCTGATCGGGAAAGTGGCGCGTCACCAGCTGCATGCACGTGTCGGAGAAAAATTCAAATGCGGTCAGCGTCGGACCCATCACCGCCTGCGCCACCGCCAGCAGTGCAAGCGCGGCTGCGACCGTTTCGAGTGCGAACAGTGCAGTGACCTGCGCGCGCGGTCGCGGAAATGTCTTGAGGCACGCTGCCGTGATCACGCCGAGTGTGCCTTCGGCGCCGATGAACAGATCGCGCAAGTCGTAGCCGGTGTTGTCTTTGCGCAGACCGCGCAAGCCATTCCATATTTCGCCGGACGGCAGCACGACTTCGAGTCCGAGGGCGAGTTCGCGCGCGTTGCCGTAGCGCAGTACCTGTGTGCCGCCGGCATTAGTGCTCAAGTTGCCGCCAATGGTGGCGGTGCCTTCG